>CAZEOJ010000021.1:0-17142 GCA_964513825.1 uncultured Bacteroidaceae bacterium | reverse complement strand
CCAATGCGTGGAATTCTCCATTCACGACATCATAGAGAAAGGGCGCGGGACGCACGGTGTCGTTGTCCGCATCCCAGAATAAGAATCTCCCGTTGTCGCTCAAATCGAAGCGCAACTTTCCGCCACCGCCTCCTTCTCCCGAACCGACCTCATCATACGCCCAAACCAATTCTCCGCTCGCGTCTTTCACTTTCAATATCTGATTCCTTCCTCCCTTCGTGGTGGGCAGGGTATAGCCCCCGTCGGGATTGTAGGGAGAAGATATGTAGATCTTATCGCCTCTCTGCACGATGCCCGAAGCGGTGAGTTCTTCGTCCAAAGCGTTGTACATGGGAACCTCGCCGTCTTTCAGGTTAAACGACATGCTTGCGTTGTCGGCGTTGCCCGCAAAGAAAGCATAGGGAACGGTGAGCAGTTCGGAAACCCCCATCTGGGTGTAGCCCGTGCCGTCGGTCTGCACCTCTATCTGCGCATAAAGCGCGTCCTCGCCCCAAGGCACCTCGTGCAAGGTAGGCACGCCCCCTATGGGATTCCCCGTACCTATCTCCATGTGAATCAAACCGTAGGCGTTTGTCTCCAATCCTATATGCTCTTCTTGGTAAACCACGGTTCCCGTAGGGGTTCCTTGCCGCAGGCTCACGCGGATATCCACATTAGCCCTGTCGGACAGAACGGTTCCGTTTACATCGCGCAAAACCACCTGATACTTAATGGCCGCCGGCACTTTCTTGGTCTGCGCCGACAAAGGAGAACAAAGAACGACCGCAAAACACATCACGGCGGCAAAAAAGCCCTTTACTCCACACTTCATATCACTTTACTTTTATAATCTTGAACAATAAATTCGTATGGGCCTCCCTATCCGTCACGCCCAACATATAAAGCCCGCTCGGAAACGGGGTCAGATCCAGTTCCAATTCGCCCGCACAACGGTCTTCGCTCCACAGGCAAAGGCCCGAAAGGTCGCGCAGTTCCAATCTGTAGAGGCGGGAGGCGACTCCCTCGAAACTTCCCCATATCTTGCCCCGCGTGGGATTGGGTGTGAGGAAGAGTTTGATTCCGGCGGCTTCCACGCCTTCGTTGCGGGTGGCCATAGGGTCGTCGATATAGCCCTCGCCCTGCTCGAAGCCTTGGGTGAGACGTTTCTTGGAGGCGTCGAAACCGGGACGCGTGCCGAATTCTTCGGTAATGGGCTCGCCTATGTTCCATGCGGCGGAAAACACCCCGCCGTCGAAAGCGCTTCCTTGAAAAGTGTCCCAGCCGCCGCCGTTCGAGAATACGAAAGCGGTCTGCGGGGTTTCTTCCTGCGCCCGCAAGGGAGCGGAAGCAAGAAGGACCGCGGCAAGGGCCCACACGGAACGCCGGATATGTAAAATTCTTTCTCGCATAAACAGGTTTAGACCAACCGGCAAAGATAAGAAAATATACAAAATTTAACTACCTTTGCGCCCCTACCGTCTGCGCCCCTCCACAGCGTGCAAGGGGATAAGGGCGGTCGGACCTGATAACGGGTAAATAACAAACAATATCATGAATATCACAAGAGAAAACGACGGAGCATTACATGCTTACCTGAAGATGGAACTGGTTCCCCAAGACTATGAGGGGAAAGTGGCGGAAGAATTGAAGAATTACCGCAAGAAAGTGAACATGAACGGGTTCCGCCCCGGCCAAGTGCCCGCCGGTTTGGTAAAGCAGATGTACGGAAAAGCCATCCTCATGGACGTCATCAACCGCGCCGTGGCCGAAGGCATCGACAAATACATCAAAGACGAAAAAGTCAACATCCTGGGGCACGCCCTCCCCGTGGAAGACGACACCCACAAGAGCGTGATGGATTTTGACAAACCCGCCGACTTCACCTTCTGGTTCGAAATCGGCCTGGTGCCCGAAATCAACGTGGAACTTGAAAAAATCAAGGTGCGCGGCTACGACATCACCGTGTCGGACGAAATGGTAGACAAACACATGGAGGGCATCTGCCGTCGCTACGGCAAGATTGAAAGCCCCGAGACCGTGGGCGAGGCCGACACCCTGGGCGGCGAGCTCACCGAATTGAACGAGGCGGGCGAGGCCAAAGAAAACGGCATCAGCGTCAAGACCTCGATGGCGGTGGACAAGATTGCGCTCAAGACCATTCAAAAGCAGTTCATCGGCAAGAAAAAGGACGACACGGTGGATTTTGAAATCCAGAAAGCCTTCAAGAACAAGACCGATCTGGCCGCCATGCTCAATGTCACCGAAGACCGTCTGGCCGAAATCGCGCCCAAATTCCGCTTCGCCATCCACAGCATCACCCGCGTGGAACCCGCCGTTCCCGGCGAAGACCTCTATCAGAAAGCCTATCCCGGCATCGAAATCAAGGACGAAAAGGCTTTCCGCGAACATATGCGCAACGAGATTGCAGGCTACTACAGTCAGAATACCGATAAGAAACTCTTTGTGGACACGGTGGACACCATCATCGAAAAGACTCCGTTCGACTTGAACGAGGCATTCGTGAAACGCTGGGTGCTCTCCGAACAGAACCGCGAGGCCGAGGAAAACAAGAAAGAAGCGGTGAACGACATTCCCGAAGAAGACATGAAGCAGATTTTGCGCTCTCTCCGTTGGGAATTGATTCAGAACCGCATCACCGAACAATACGGTATGAAGATCGAGATGCAGGACTTGCGCGATTTCTACAAGAACCGTGTTCTGGCGCAGTATTTCCCCGTGAACGCCGAAGACGAAGAAAGCAAGAAGCGCGTGGAGATGTTCATCGATTCGATGATGAAGAATCAGGAAGAGGTGAAACGTGTCTACGATATGGTGTTCGAGGAGAAACTCACCGCGATTTTCAAGGATAAGGTGAAAGTGGACAAGAAGTCGTTGAGCATGGAGGAATTTGTGGAAGTGCTCAAGAAAGACAACCACTAATGAAGTCGAACGCAGAGGAAAAGTTTACTTTGACTATGCTGAGACAAGTTAGTGGTCGATTGAAAATCAACGAGAAGAAATAAATCGGCCATGAAAGACGAATTCCGTAAATACGCCCGTAGCCGGGGCATCAGCAGTCTGAACTTAGACCGCTTCGAATCGCAGACCCGCGCCTACATCAACCCCACCATTATCGAGGAACGGCAGTTGAATGTGGCGCAGATGGACGTGTTCTCGCGTTTGATGATGGACCGTATCCTCTTTTTGGGAACGCCCATCAACGACGAAGTGGCCAACATCATTCAGGCCCAACTGCTGTTTTTGGAGCAGGCGGACAACCAAAAGGACATCCAGATCTACATCAACAGTCCCGGCGGCTCGGTGTATGCCGGTCTGGGCATCTACGACACCATGCAGTATGTGTCGCCGGATGTGGCCACCATCTGCACGGGTATGGCCGCCTCGATGGCTTCGGTATTGCTTTGCGCCGGTGCCAAGGGCAAGCGCTCGGCCTTGCGCCATTCGCGCGTGCTGATTCACCAGCCTCTCGGCGGGGCCGAGGGTCAGGCGTCGGACATCGAGATCACCGCCCGCGAGATTCTGAAAGTAAAGAAGGAACTCTACGAAATCATCGCCCAGCACAGCGGCCAGCCCTACGATAAAATCTATCAGGACGCCGACCGCGACTATTGGATGACCTCGAAAGAGGCCCTGGAATACGGCATGATCGACGAGATTCTGGAGAAGAAATAAGAAATAGACCGTTATGTTTGGGACGATACTGACGATTGTGGTCTACAAGCTGTTGCTTGTACCCTCGTTGTGGGGTGTGTTCACTTCCGCAGGCAAAAATCCGTGGTGGGCGCTCGTGCCTTTCTATGGCGAATACATTTGGATTAAAATCCTGAAAGTAAAACCCCTGCAACATTTCATCTTTCTCTTTGTCCCTTTCATCAACGTCTTTGTCTTTTGGCTGCTGTGCGTGGAGACCACCTACGGATATTCACGCCGCCGCATCTGGGAATGTCTGTGCGCCTGCCTGTTTTTCTTCGTCTACTTTCCCGTGCTTCACTTTGTGAAGAAGGAGAAATACACCTGCGCCAAAGACCTTCCTCCCTACAAGAAAAGCGCCGCCCGCGAGTGGTTCGACACCCTTGTGTTCGCCCTCACGGTCGTGCTCATCATTCATGCTTTCTACTTCAAGGGTTTCATGATTCCGTCCTCGTCGATGGAAAAATCGCTCAACGTGGGCGACTTCCTCTTTGTAAGCAAGGTGGCCTACGGGCCGAGGGTGCCGCAGACGCTCATCACGTTTCCTTTTGTGCAGCATACGCTGCCGCTCACCAAGGACGTGCCCTCCTATCTCACGTGGATAGAGCTTCCCTATCATCGCCTGCCCGGGTTGCACGAGGTGCGCCGCAACGAGGTGGTGGTGTTCAACTTTCCCGACGGCGACACGGTATCGAGTGTCTTTCAGAGCAATATCTCGTATAATACCTTGGTCAAGGAGGTGGGGCGCGAAAGGGTGTGGAACGACAAGGAGACTTTCGGCCGCATCACCTACCGTCCCGTCGACCGCCGTGAGAATTTTGTGAAGCGTTGCATCGGTATCGGCGGCGACACGCTCGAAATCCGCGACCGCCAGGTGTATGTGAACGGCGAGAAGGCCTGCAACCCCGAATTGTTGCAGTTCAACTACCGTATCTATCCCTCGCCGGGTGTGGTGAGCCGCAAGACGTGGCAGGAGTTGGGCGTGTCGAACGACGACCTCAAGGTCTTGTTCAATCCCGCCTACGGCACCGTGCCGCTGACCGACGAAATGGTGGAGAAACTGGCCGCCATGCCGGGCGTGAGCAAGGTGGAACCCATTATCGAACCCGCCGGTTGGGGCGACGGACGCCTCTTTCCTTTCAGCCCCTCGGTCTACGCCTGGAACGTGGATAACTACGGTCCCGTCTATATTCCCAAGCAGGGCGACACGCTGCAACTGAATCTGTCCAACTTGGCCTTATATCATCGTCTCATCACTATCTACGAGAATAATTCGCTCGAGATCAAAGAAGGCAGGATTCTGATCAACGGAGAAGAGACCGACCGCTATGTGTGCCGGATGAACTACTACTGGATGATGGGCGACAACCGCCACAATTCGGCCGACTCGCGCTATTGGGGATTCGTGCCCGAGGATCATGTGGTGGGCAAGGCCTACATCGTGTGGTTTTCGTGGAACAAGGACGCGCACGGTCTTAAAAAGGTGCGGTGGAACAAGTTCATGCGCAAAATCCGCTAACGTCTTTTCTTTTTTCAGCGGTTGCGCCGGGCTTCACGCCCCTCCTGTTGAAACTCCTTTTTCGTTTCGCGTTCTTCGCGCTTGCGGGCGCGTTCCTCCTGGCGCTGTTCTTTGGTGCGCTTGCCTTTGGCGCCATAGATAAATTCTTTCCAGTTGTCGAAGTCGCGCTTGAACACCACGCCCACGCCTTGCGTATAGGAGTTGGCGGGTTTGGTGAGATCCTGCTCGTTGGAGTGATTGAAGGCTTTTAAACGCAACTCTTCGGTAAATTTCCATTCCACATCCACCTCTCCCACCACATTCGTGGCCGACCGTCCCGCCGAAACCCCCGAGGCACCGTTTTCCGACACGCCCAAGTTGCCGTTAATCAACAGACGGTCGTTGAACAACTGCCCCGACATCATCACCTGAAATTCGGAATTTACCGTTCCCGAATTGGCACCGCCCACATTGGGACTATAGTTCAAACCTATGTTGAAATTCTCGGTGAACTGCGAAAGGAAGTTATTGAACTGACTGAAAAGCAAATCGGAGGAAGAAGACAGGGCGGCATTGCCTATGCCCGCGCTGCTGTTGTCGAGCGCCATAAAGGAGTTGAACATCAGCAGGGAGAAAGTCTGACGGAGCATCTCGTCTTCGTCGTCTTTCTTCACCACCGCAAAAAACTTGTCTTTGGAATCCTCGTCGGTATTCATCAAATCGATATCGAAGCTTATATCGGGATTCATCAGGTTTCCGCTCAGTATAATGATGCTCTTGACATCGCTCTTCTGCATGTGACGGTCCTCGTCGCCCAACGAGAACTGCGACAGTATAGGATACAGGCTCGCACGGGTCTGATAATCGGCACGGACATTGATACGGGCATCGTTGATGGGCCCCACCCACGAAATGGTGCCGCCTTCTTCCAATTCAAACTTCTTGTTGATGATGTCGACCATCGAGATGTCGAATTCCCCGTCGTTGATGGTATAGGTTCCGAAAAGCCGCGTGGTGCCGTTCTTGGACGAAAGGCGCAGGATGCCGCTTCCCGTAGCCGAAAGCGTGCCGTCCATAGCCGTATTGCCCAATCCCACCGATACCGCCAGTCCCGGGTTGATACCCAGATTCAAATCCATCGAAAGATGATTGCGCCGCTTGCGCGCCAGACTGCGGGTACGGGCATAGAATTTCTCGAACGAAAGCTTCGTGCTGTCTTCCGTCACGGGTTCTTCGGACACAAACTGAATGAAATTGGTCCCGCTGTTGACCGACATGGTCGAGAAATCGAAATGTATATCGGAGGGATTGTCCACCACCGCCGACAGCGTCACGGACAGATCGTTCATCGGCCCGTTTATGTTCAAGGCGCCCGAAGCCAGCACTCTTCCCCAGAACGGCATATCGGTCGAACGCTTGGTGTTGACCGCCAGAAGTTTCTGAAAATCCAGGCCCATATCGAGACGCATATTCTTGAAGTTGTGATGAAGAAGGGCGCCTTTCAACGTTCCGCTCGAGCGGAAATCCTCGTCGGTGAAACGCCCGCGTTCAAAGGAAATCTTGTCGGAGGTGAGTTTCAAAGCCATGTCGGTGAACGTGTAGCGTGTGCCCAAGAACGGAATGGTGGCGGCCAGATTGTTCGTCTTGACCTCCGCATATAATAAAGGTGAGGAGAGGGTTCCTCCTATCTTCAGATCCCCGTTCAACGTGCCCTCCAGATCGGAAGCCACCGAAGACAGGAAGCCCGAAAGGAACTGCACGGGAAAGGCGTTGACTTTTCCTGCAAAGTCTAATTTCTTGCCCTGTGTGCGGTAGAAAGTGCCGTCGAACGCAAGGGTTTCGAAAGGTTTTCCCTGACGGTTCTCCTTGAGGTGGACACCTAACTTTATAGCGTCTTTCCGATTGAAACGCGAAGCCACTTCCAGGCGGCCGTAGGGATGACGGTTGATGAGGAGGTTATCGACATTCAGGTCGGCCTCGAAAGAAAACATATCGTAAAAATCGTTCACCTGCGCATAACCGTTGATGTTCCCCTCCATATCCATATGGATCTTGCGGAGAAAATAGTGCAGGTAGTCCAACGAAAACTCGTCGAAATCGACACGCAGGTGCGAGGCGGGCGTGTGGGACAGTTCGCCGTTGAGCACCACCCCGCTCCGTCCATCGGACGAACGGAAGCCGAATTGTCCGAGAACGAGCGAATCGGGGGCGAAGAACAGATAACTTCCCTCGTAATTCCGCCACAGACTGCCTCCTAAGAACACCCCGCTCTCTTCGATTTCGAAGCGGATTCCAGGCCCCGGATAAAAGCGGAAATTTCCGTAGAGCCCCGACTTGAGCGAACCGTCCCACATCAAGGCATAATCCAGCACATCTTTTTCCGCACCGGTGAGAGAAAGCGAGAAATTCGGCAAGCGGATGCTGTCGTCCAGATACAGCGATTCCGCCTGGGTGCGGACCGAACTCTTTTCTGCCGAGAAATCCGCCTGCAGACCGCCGTTCATATAGGCGAACCGATGATATTGAAGATAGGGCAGATCGAGGGAAAAAGCGAGCTTTTCCTCCCCCCCGTCGTAATTCAGTTCCCCGCTCAAACCCACCGGAATACGCACATCCGGAAAGAAGAGCTGTAGCAGACTATCGGCATCCTTGAGCTTCAGATGCACCGTATAGTGCATGGGGTGCGCGGTGTCGGCATACGTGCCCTGCGGAACCGTATCGAAAAGCGAAGGTATCTGCAAGGCGAGTATATGCTCAATCTGATTTTCTATACTTGCGAAACTCCAGAAACCGTGCAAATCGAAATCCAATAAATCCGAACGCACATACGCCCAGCGGTGCTTGCCCTCCTTGACCAAGGCAAGACGCATTTCGGGCAGGGCATACGAAGCGCCGATCCGATGTATTTTTGTATTCATCAAGCGGATATGCCCCTCTATCGAATCGTACTGTCGGCCTGTGTAAGCCACCCGAAGGAAGGTGGCGGCCCTGAAATCGCCCGTATCGCCGAACAGATGCAAGGGGCTCAGGTCTATATTGCGCAGATCCAGCTCGAAGTGCGAACGGGGGTCGTCCGCGCGGAAATCCAGATTTCCCGACAGGCGGAAATCCAGATTGGTGTCCCGGCACTCCACCCTGCCGCCGAAGAAATCTTTCTGCAGGTGTAAATCGAGTTTTACAGGCTGGAGCGTCTTACCGGCAATCTGCAGATTCGAAACCATGCCGTCCAATTCACAACGCAAGGCCTCGGAAGTTTTTCCGACCAAATAGAAATCGACCCCGAGGTCGGCCGTTCCGAACAGGGAATCCTTGCCGGAGAGTTTGTCCAGACGGAGGGAGGAGGCGTCCAGACGGCCCACCATCACGGCCGGTCCTCCGAGCGTGTCCACCACGGAATTGCGGATACGGATATTCCCGAGATTGCTTTCCATGTCAAGCGCGGCGGTAAATTTCTCCAAATTGCCGTCAAGGGTTCCGTTCAATGTCAAATCCTCCCACTCCTGCAATATATCGGGCAGTTTGATCCGTTCTCCGTTGGGCAACACGATACGCCGGATATCCTCTTTTTCGGCATGTAGCCTGTGCAGGTCGAGATTGAGGTTGACGGTATCGGGGATACCTTGCAGATGCAGGTTGGCAGACAAGGAAGTATGCCTCCCGAGAGCGAGTTTCAGATTGTGCAGGTCGAGGTCGGAAACAGGCCCGTTTACCTGCGAGGAAAGTTTGACCCGCTCCTGCATATCGCCCACCGCCGCCACAAAACGGCGCAGATCCGACAGGTCGAGCACCGAAGGACGCACCTCCGCTTCCAGACGCACCCGATGCACAAAATCCGCATACGGTTTCCAATCGGGCACACCGGCTTCGAGCGAGAGATCTAAATCCAGGTCGCTTTCCGGGGTCTTGATCTTGGCCGTGGTGAAATGCAATTCACCCTTGTCTATGTCGATGTGGGTGGAGAAATCCTTTATGTCCACTCCGCTCCCCTCCTTGGCGCGCAGGTGGTCGATGTCGGCCCGGATCACCCCGATGCGCGTGTAGAAGTTCCGCCCCTTGGCATAGCCCTCCGTAAGCCGGATATGCTTGAAATCGACGGTGCCGTTGTTTTTTTCGGGACGGTTGTAATCATCGTAATAAAAGGTGGCGTTTTCTATCTCGAACGCAAGCATCTGAAAAGGCTTGCGCAAGGCGGAGTCTTTTTTGGGGCGGGCGGCGATTTTCTTGAGCACCCGCTTGAAATCGGAGATGCTGTCGCCCTCGTAGCGGGTGATGCGGATGCAGGGATCGGTGAGACGGGCGTTCTGAAGGGTGAGGTTCTTGAAATCGAAATCGTGCAGCACCGCCCAGGCCTCGCGGACGTAGACGGTAGGATGATCCTGACAGTCGTAGACCACCAGATCGTGTATCCGCAGGCTCCGTTTGAGCAGGACCAGTTCCACCCTGCCCATATCCACCTTGCAGTGCATGTATTCGGTGGCCCACCCGGCGGCCTTGCCGGCCACATACCTGTGCACGAAGGGTGCGTTCAGAAGGCCGCCCGCCAGCAAAAGCAGGAACACCAAGCCTGCAAGCAGACCCAGCGAGATGTTCTTGAACCGTTTAAGCGCCTTTTTTGCCAATTTTTCCTACTTTTGCGATGCTTTGCAAATTTAAACAAAATGTCCTGTATTCTTGCCATAGAATCCTCCTGCGACGATACTTCGGCCGCCGTGCTCGAAGACGACCTGCTGTTGGCGAACTTCATCGCCGGGCAGAAAGTGCACGAAATGTATGGAGGCGTAGTACCCGAATTGGCTTCGCGGGCGCATTTGCAAAACATCGTTCCCGTGGTGGACGCCGCCATAAAGACCTCCGGGCTGAAACCCGCGGACCTCGACGCCATCGCCTTTACAAGAGGGCCCGGCCTGATGGGCTCGCTCCTGGTGGGGGTTTCTTTCGCCAAGGCCCTTTCGCTCTCGCTTCACATCCCGCTGGTGGAGGTGAATCATCTGGAAGCGCATGTGCTGTCGCATTTCATCCGCACCCCCGACTATCACCACGCTCCGAAATTTCCGTTCCTGTGCCTTTTGGTTTCGGGCGGACACACGCAGATCCTGAAAGTGGAAAGCCCCTCGCACTTCGAGGTGTTGGGCGGCACCATCGACGACGCGGCGGGCGAATGCATCGACAAGGCCGCCAAAATCATGGGACTGCCTTACCCCGGCGGCCCGGTCATCGACCGCATGGCCAAAGACGGAGACCCCGACCGTTTCAAAATCGCCCGTCCCCGTATGGAGGGGCTCAATTATAGCTTCAGCGGCCTCAAGACGTCCTTTCTCTATCTGGTGCGCGACGAACTCAAGAAAGACCCCGATTTTATCGAGAAGAACAAGAACGACCTTTGCGCGAGCGTGCAGAAAGCCATTATCGGGAGCCTGATGGACAAGCTCGTGCAGGCCGCCCGTCAGACGGGCATCAAGCAGGTGGCCATCGCGGGGGGAGTGTCGGCCAATTCGCTCCTGCGCGGAAAGATGGAGGAGGCGCAAGACCTTTACGGTTGGGAATCTTTTGTACCGCCGTTCTCGTTCACCACCGACAATGCCGCTATGGTGGGCATGGCGGGCAGTTTCAAATTTGCCGAAAAAAGGTTCTGCGACCTCTCGGCCGTGCCCTATGCACGGGCGTAGGACGTGGCGGTAGGATTTCCCCTATGCGGTTTCGCAAAGATTTTGTATCTTTACTTTTTAATGAGAACACGATATTTTCATATCCGGAGGTTGGCCTGCTTGCTCGGCGCGCTTTTATCGGCGCCCGTTTCCCTCTTGTATGCACAGACCATCCCCACGCCGCAACACCCTAAATCGTATTCGGTACTTGCCCTCGGCACAAGTCTGAAAGTAGGCGTGACCCAAAACGGAGTCTATCGGATCACCTACGAAGACCTTGTGTCCACAGGTTTGGTTTCCCAACCGATACCCACCCGCAAACTGGCGGTCTACGGCAATGTGTCGGGCCCTCTCCCCTATTTCAACACCGCCGATATTTACGACGACCTCGCCGCCCTGCCCTTTTCGGTCTACGACCCGAACCGAGACGGGATGTTCGGCCCGGGCGATTATCTTGTCTTTTACGCCCAATCGCAGACGCGCGCCACGTATCAGGCCTCCCGGCCCGGCACGTTTTCGGTAGAAATCAACCCTTATTGCGACACCACCTATTATTTTGTGGGGACCCAGGCCGAATATACGCCCGAAATCCCCTCGGAGGCGGCTTCGGCGGAGGCCTCGGCTCCACGGGTGGAGGTCTTTCCCGACTATGTGCACCACGAACAGGAACTGTATAACGTATGCGAAGGCGGTGCCACCTGGTTGGGCGAGCGCTTTGTCAGCGGCGGCATCTCGCAAAACATCTCCCTACCCTTGCCGGGGGCGGTGCGCGGGGACAGCGCCTCGGCCTATATCCGGACGGCGGGCGTGACCACTTCCGGTTCCTCGTCCTTTACCGTACAGGTAGGAGGGAACACGCATTCTTTCTACCACCGCGCCGCTATGTATTTCTGCGCGCAATTCGCCGAAGCCACCCTCGCCTTTTCCGTTTCGGACGAGAAGGCGGTCCTTTCGTTCCTCTACAACAAGGAATCCTCAGCGGGCAATGGCTATATAGACAAGATCACGGTATCCTACAAGCGTCGTCTCGCCCTTTCGTCGGGCAGCCTGAATTTCCGCTCCCCGCAAGGCATCTCGGAAGACGTACGCTTTCGGATAGAATCGTCGCGCACCGTGCGCGTATGGGACGTGACCGACATCTACAACCTCCGCGAGATGCAGGTTGCCGCAAGCGGCAACTACCGCGAATTTGCCGCAAAGGCCGACAACACGTTGCATGAATATACGGTTTTTGAAGCCGCCACCTGTCCCAAACCTCGCTTCGTCGGCCTGGTCGGGACGCAGAACCTGCACGCCGAACGCAATATCGACTATGTGATTGTCTCGCATCCCTCCTTTGTGGAACAAGCGCGTGAAATAGCACGGATTCACCGCGAAAAGGACGGCTATACCACCTTGGTGACGACCACGCAGACGGTGTTCAACGAATTTTCATCGGGCGCCAAAGACCCCTCGGCTTTCCGCCTGCTGATGAAGAAACTCTCCGACAATTCCGACAGTCTGCACAAGCCCCGTTTCCTGTGTCTGTTCGGCGCGGCCTCCTACGACTATAAGAACATCCTCGGCACGGAAAGCGATTTCGTGTCCACCCTGCAATCGTTCGGCAACGGCGATGAGGGCGCGGGAGACCCCTTGGACGACAACTTCGCCTACACCGGTCCGGGAGAGGGCATCTCGCCCTACGAAAACACCAGACGCGGCACCCTCGATGTGGCGGTGGGCCGTATTCCCGTCCACACGGTGAAGGAAGCCGAAGATGCCGTGGAAAAAATCGACATCTATTCTTCTCCCCGCAATTTCGGGGATTGGAAAAGCGAGGTGGCGGTGGTGACCGACGACAGCTTTGAGCCGGCTATGGAATCGACTATCCTCAAGCACGATAACTTCGCCACGCTTCACCCCGAATTTCATCTCAACAAGCTCTACTCGGACGCCTATGTCCGCACTCTTTCCTCTACCTCCACCCGTGTACCGGCCTTGGAAAACGCCATCAAGCGGAGATACGAGGAGGGCTCGCTCTTTGTGGGTTATTACGGCCACAGCGGCTGGGATGCGTGGTCGGACGAGAAGATCCTCACCGCTCACATCATCGACAACCTCAAACCGAACACGTCTTTTCCGATTTCGGTATCTTCTTCGTGCAGTTTCGCCCGCTTTGACAATATCGGTAAGGTATCGGGAGCCGAACGTCTGGTGTTGCGCGAACACGGAGGAGCCATCGCCATCATGGGAACCTCGCGCCAAGCATCGACAGGTCATATCGAAGATATTTTCAGCCGTTTCCTCTACGCCCTCACCGACAAGTCTTCCGGAAGAATCCCCACTATCGGCGAAGCGTACCTGACGGCGAAAGTCCACAACACAGGCGGAGGCGGACAGAAATTCCTGCTGCTCGGCGACCCCGGCCTGAAAGTGGCCCTGCCGCAAGGTCGCGTCGAAACGCTCTCGGTCTCCGATACGCTCCGCGCCTTGGGCACGGCCAAGATAGAGGGTTGCGTCACCGACCTGCAAGGCAACATCCTGTCGGGCTTCAACGGAAAAATCATCACAAAAGTCTACGACAAACCCCTTGTTTCCAAAACCTTAGGCTTATATAACGCACGGGATGGCAAGGAGAACCCGCAGGTATCCTACCGGCAGCAGAACAGCCTGATTTTTCAAGGAGAGACCGAGGTGAAGGACGGCAAGTTCGAAATATCGTTCATGGTTCCCAAAGATATCCGTTACGAATACGGTTTCGGAAAAATCATCTACTACGCCTACAGCGACAGCATGGACGCGGACGGCAGTTACAGCCGTTTGATGGTGGGTGGCTTTGACGAGAACGCGGTTATCGACACCAACCCGCCCGTGGTGCGGCTCCGTCTGGACGGCCCCGATTCGAGAGGCCTCACCGTGGGTGCCGCCCCCACACTCTATGCCGAGATTCACGACGAGTTCGGCATCAACACCACCGGTTCGGGCTTGGGACACGATATGACGTTGGTGATAGACGGTGACGAACGCCATCCTCTTGTGGTGAACGATCTGTTCCGCTACGAGCTGGGCAGCTACCGTTCGGGCTCGCTTTCGTATCTGCTGGACAACCTGCAGGCGGGCAGGCATACGGCCAAACTCAAAGTGTGGAACATCAACAATATCTCGGCCACGGCCACCTTGGTTTTCGAGATAAACGACGCGGAGAAGTTCGAGCTCTTCGATTTGCTCGCCGCGCCCAATCCCAGCCGGGGACAGGAGGTGAGGTTCTATTTCACGCATAACGGCCAGGCGGGAAGCATAGAGAAATGCACCTTGCAGGTGTTCGACCTGCGGGGGGCGCGTGTGGCGGAGGAAAACTATTCCATGCCCGAAGCCACGGGGCATTCGGTATGTCTGCGTTGGAACCCCACGGGCGCACGTATGCAGAACGGCATCTATCTCTGCCGTATCGTGGCCACCGACGAACGCGGAAAAACGGCGGTCAAAACGGTAAAACTTGTGGTGTCGGGCAATTAGACCAACCTGCCGATAAGTGTGGCGGGAGTGCAGGATTCCACCACGGCGCGCACATAGTCGCCCGTGGCAACCCCACCGTTCCTATTGTCAAAGACAATCACCTTATTCTGACTGTTGCGCCCGAAAGACTGTTTCTTGTCTTTCTTTGACGCGCCTTCCACCAGAATTTCGAATTCCTTGCCCACATCGCGCCGGTTGCTCTCGTACGAAAGTTCCTGTTGCAAGGCGATGATTTCGTTCAGACGGCGGAGTTTCACCTCTTCGGGCACATCGTCGGGATAGTGCTTGGAGGCGAAGGTGCCGGGACGTTCGGAATACTTGAACATGAAAGCCGAGTCGTAGCCCACCTCGCGCATCAGACTCAACGTCTGCGCATGGTCTTCTTCTGTCTCGCCGCAAAAGCCCGCGATGATGTCGGTGGTGATCGCGCAGTCGGGCAGTTCGGCCCGGATGGCGGCGATGCGGTCCAGATACCAGGCACGGTCGTACTTGCGGTTCATCTTCTTGAGCATGGCCGAACTGCCCGACTGCACCGGCAGGTGAATGGCCTTGCATATATTGGGATATTCGGCCATCACATGGATGAGTTCGTCCGACAGATCCTTGGGGTGGGAGGTGGAGAAACGCACGCGCAGTTGCGGGCTGATACCTGCCACACGCCGCATCAGTTCGGAAAAATTCACCTCTCCCGTGCGATACGAATTCACATTCTGTCCCAACAAGGTCACTTCCTTATAACCCTGCTCCACCAAACCGGCGGCCTCGCGCACAATGGTGTCCGCGTCGCGGCTGCGCTCCTTGCCCCTCGTATAAGGCACCACGCAATAGGAACAATAGTTCTGGCAACCGCGCATGATCGAGATGAAGGCCGAGACATGGTTCTCGCCCAAGCGCACGGGCGCGATATCGTGATAGGTCTCTTCTTCGGAAAGCAACACATCGATGCCCTTCTGCCCCGCCTGCACCCTTTGCAACAGGTCGGGCAAGGAGCGGTAGGCATCGGGGCCCACCACCAGATCGATACCCGCCTCGAGCAAATCCTGCTGCAGACGCTCGGCCATACAGCCCACCACCCCCACTTTAAGCGAGGCGCGTTTTTTCTTTAAGGCGGTGAATTCTTTGAGACGGTTAAAGACCCTTTGTTCGGCATGATCGCGTATCGAACAGGTATTCACCAGAATAAGGTCGGCTTCGGCATAGTCCTGCGTGGTGTCGTAGTGATTCTGCAAGAGGGACACCAGAATTTCCGAGTCGGCGAAATTCATCTGACAGCCGTAGGTTTCTATAAAGAGCTTGGGTCTTTCCATAGGGGTGAGGTTTGGTCGCAAAAAAAAGGCGGGACTTTTGCCCCGCCTCATTTCTTACATCGCGTTGTTTTCCGCTTCGGTCTGCAACTTCTGGATGTAAATGGCCTTTAGTTTGCGTTCCCGAGCGACAACCGAGGGCTTGGTAAACTTTTGACGGTTTCTCAGCTCTCTGATAACACCCGTTTTTTCAAACTTGCGTTTGAGCTTCTTCAACGAACGTTCGATGTTCTCGCCTTCTTTTACAGGAACAATAATCATACTAAATACCTTTTCCTTTCTTAATGGTTAATACTTTGTTCTTCCCCTAAAAAGGGAGGGCAAAAATAGTTTTTTTTGCCGAATAAAAAAAATTGACTAATTTCGCGTCCCCTGATGGTCCCATGGCCGAGTGGTTAGGTACCGGTCTGCAAAACCGTTGACAGCAGTTCGAATCTGCTTGGGACCTCATGACGCCCCTATCTTCTAATGGTTAGGAAACTAGATTCTCAGTCTAGGAATCGGGGTTCGATTCCCCGTGGGGGTACCACCCAAAAAGAAAGCCGCAGGAAGAACCCTGCGGCTTTTTTAATTTTACTTGTTACCAGACGTTATTATTTGCTGCTGCAGGCCACGCGGAAGCCAAGACCGTTGCCGCGATTGCCGGGATCGTGGTAGCCCCGGTCCGACACGCGACAAAAGACGGCGTCGCTGCTCCAGCAGCCGCCCCGTAGCACGCGGTCGGAGCCAGACGGCGAATAGCCATAATAACTATACACAGTCGAGCACCACTCATATACGTTGCCGCTCATATCATACAAGCCCAAACCGTTCGGTTGCTTCTGCCCTACCGGATGCGTACGGTTGCCACTGTTACCGTTGTACCAGGCCACATCGCCTATCGCATTGCTCCCCGCATATTTCGTACCGTCCGCATGTTGACCGCCGCGCGCCGCATACTCCCATTCCGCCTCCGTCGGCAGGCGGTACGTCTTCCCCGTCATCTGGCTCAACTTCTCACAGAATTCAACCGCCTCATTCCAATTGACATAATACATTGGATAGTCATCTCCGACACCATACAATTTATAGGTTGTACTCGCCTTATCCCGCTGTTCCGCTACCGTTGTCCCCATGATGAACTTCCACTGCGACTGCGTGATCTCGTATTTGCCGATATAAAAACCGTCCAACGTCACGCTATGTACCGGCTTCTCTCTATCCTTGGCATCCGAACCCTGCTCCGAAGTCGCACCCATCATGAACGTGCCGCCCTCCACATACACCATGGATGCAACCAACTCCTCTATCACATCCTTCGGTAACGTTATATGGATACGAACTTTCAACTGTATCGTGCCGGCCGTGGAAACCACATAGACCACCGCCTCGTGTTCGCCCTCGGATAACTTACCCCTATCTATCGTCAATTCAATTTGCTCCGTGGTACCCGGTGCCAGATCCCCGCTTTCCTTACTGAACGAAAGCCATTCCTCCGCCAATTTGGATATCTCCCACTCCACTATCGAAC
>CAZEOJ010000020.1:0-18162 GCA_964513825.1 uncultured Bacteroidaceae bacterium | reverse complement strand
ATCTGCATCGAGAAGTCTGCCGACGACCTCCTTCCCCATCTCGAAGCCCTTATCCGTGCCGCAGGATGCCGACTCGCCTACCACAAGCAAGGCAATTCCCGCCATTTCCACTCCTCCGCTCAGTAAAATCTGTGCAATAGGCTAACCGTCGGTTAGCCTATCCGAATACACGACATAGAACTATCTGATATTTTTCATATTGTCATAATAAAGATTATCCTGACCATTAACTCGTTTTAAGAATTGCAGGCCTATTCGCTCTACAATGCCTGTAACCAGGGCGTTGCCCATAAGAAACGCACGTCGCATATCTGAGGATCCCTCGGTATGATTGTCAGGAAACATATTAAGTCGTTCCAATTCTATTGGAACGAGACGACGATAACGTCCGTCTTCTGTGAGAATAACATGTTTAAAACGCGAGGGCGCAGTACCTCCCTCGCCTGTTATGATAGTGCGTGATGGTTTATCCGTGCTATCAGGAAATGCCATTGAGCCTTCGGAATAATTGTATGCAAAGCCGGTGGTTTTGTTAACACGTTTCTCGGATTTACCACCTTTGACATATTGCCATTTCTTTACATCTTCATCGGCTATGAAGAAGGTTTCAGGAACATCTTTATTCGGTATGAGGATGTCGCCAAGTGTAACGAAAGAGCCATGATAGTCGGGCGTTGATTGTATGGTATATACAGTACGATTAACTATCAGTCCGGCGTTTTTGAATGGTGATGTGGATTTCCCTTTGTTGAACGAATCGGATACTTCGGCCAGGTTACCTTTTATAACAAAGGTATATGGTCGAATATTCTCTTTCTGAATGGGAAATGCATTTGCCATTACACCGTCTTTGTAAAGCCAATCGACAGGTGCAACAATAGCCTCTGAAAAGGGTGTATCTTGTTTGAAAGCGAACATATAGGTCCGGCGACGGCGTTGAGGCATACCATATTCAGCAGCATTTATAATGCGCCATTCAACACAATAACCTAAATCGGAAAGAGATGCAAGAATAATGGCAAAATCACGTCCACGCTGCGAAGCCGGAGAGCCGAGCAAACGATCTACATTTTCAAGAATGAGGTATTGAGGGGGATTTTTATGATCTCTTAAGATACGATGTATCTGCCACCACAAAATACCTTTTTTCCCCTCAATTCCCCCGGAACGTTTAAGCGTCGTTGCCACTGAGTAATCTTGACAAGGAAATCCTCCGACGAGGATGTCCGCTTCGGGTATGTCTGCGACATCCACAGTTGCAATGTCTGAATTAGAGTGACCGGCACAGCCAAATTTTTTGCAATATATCAGCGAAGCGTCTTGACGTTTTGTAGATGGTTCCCATTGATTATTCCATACAGTCTTAAAGCGCTTTGAGGCACGTTCAAGACCAATTCTAAAACCTCCGACACCAGCGAACAGTTCAATTACACGAATATCACCATTAGCGTTTTTCACAGGTTTATCAGAAATTAAAGACTCTTGGTGGCAACAATTACTATATGCCATCAATGAATCGCATAAAAGGTTGTCAGATATTTTAGTATAATTGCTCATGGTTTGTTGGCACTCTCAATAATTTGCTTTACATAATCGGCATTGAACCAATAGCAGTATTTATCGCATAATCCGCCATTAGGGTTAATCGCTTTATCTGCTTTAACCCTCGCTTTTGGACGCACATGGAATTTCTTGTGGTCGCCAATACTCCAAAAAGATTGTGGGTTTATATTATCACTTATGACGGCTTCACGAATGTTCTGCCAATATTCTTTTGCAAGGTCTAAGTCCGTAGAGGGCATAGTCCAAAAGAATACCGAGTCAAGTATATACGATTGTTCGGTGACCGATGATTTTGTACTATTGTTGAAAATGGTGATTTCTTCATTCTCAACGGGCTTGAAAACAACGAACATAAAACGGTTAGTGAAAAGTTCGTATGTTTCAGACTCGTACCAATCATCATTCTCATAAACTTCACAGTAATCAATGTTTTTGAAAGACATTGATTCTTCAGGCATACCATTCTTTTTAAGTCGAACGGTTTTCATGATTATGCCGGATTTTATAAACTCCTCGGAAGTTGAGAGTCGTTTACTCCCCATATCAGATGCTATCAAAGCACCGCTATCCGCATATTTGCTTTTGGATTGGTAGGCTTTGATACCCAGTAACTCACAAATTTGAATGTAGTTCTTACCGATAAATGGTTGGAAGCGTTTCAAGATAACGTTTTCAAATGAACTATTTTGTAGCTCCCTGGCAGAAACGAGTTCAAATTTTGGCTTCTCTACCTCGGTATAATTCGTAAAAAAGTTTTCTCCAGACTCTACAACATGGCTCAATATGTAGCGCATATAAGCCGGTTTGAGGCTGAAAGCACGTTTATTGGCTTTAATGTCCGAATTGGGTTGGGATTGCGGCCCATCTCCTTTTTGGCCCTTGCGACATGCGCCTAAATATATGGTGTCTCCCTCGGATAAAAGGTGTGCTTCTCCTCTGCGGACTTTGTCGGCAATTGTTTGGTAATCCTTTTTTATAATGATTAAGTCCTTTTCAGGAAGTTGCCAAAGAATACGAAAAAGGAATTCATAATCGTATATGGCTTTACCGCTGACGTGAAGATAGAATAGAAGCAGCATTAATTGACATTTTGAAATTAAATGAGAATCCTCGAAAGAGGTATTGACAATTTCAAAATAGTCAATCATTGTACAAACAAGCCGTTCCTTTATTCTGTAAGAATTATCAGATTTGGATTTGAGCAAGGGAGTACATTTAAGCTCGACATGGGCTTTGGTAAAGTCGGCTCCTCTATTAGAATTGATATCATAGTTGAAGAATAATTCTTCAACCATCTGTCCTAAACCACCTTTGCCTTTACGCTTGTGCTCTACAGCCGATTCACCAAGGAGCGAATGTAAAGAATTACCAATCAAGTGTCTACTATAATTGAAGATAGACATTGGACTGGAGATATCAAATGTATCCTTACGATAAGGGGTATCGGTCATGTTACTAACAAAAAGAAACTTTATTGTAGCAACAAACAGGAGACCAAACCTTTATGCGACCACAAAAAAGTTTTTTTTAAAATGTTGTATATAAGGAATGTTTCTTATATAATTGGTCATCGTCAGCGCAAGCGCAGACTAATCGCGAAGTTACGAAAAAATTCGAGACTTTGCGCGTCCGTTTTTAATTCGGCAGCCACAGCCGCCGAATTAATTACTATCTTTTTCGTAAATTTGTCCTTTTGCGTCCGTGTGGGCGCGCAACGAATAAATTGTGACGAATATGGCCGAACTTTCAAGCAAATACGAGCCTAAGCAAATCGAAGACAAATGGTATGCTTATTGGCTCGAACACAATTTTTTCCATTCAGAACCCGATAGCCGCGAACCCTATTGCGTGGTGATACCTCCCCCTAACGTTACGGGTATCCTGCACATGGGGCATATGCTCAACAACACCATTCAGGACGTATTGGTGCGCCGCGCCCGTATGCAGGGCAAGAACGTCTGCTGGGTGCCCGGCATGGACCACGCCTCCATCGCCACCGAAGCCAAAGTGGTGGCCATGCTCAGGGAAAAAGGCATCGACAAGAACAGACTCACCCGCGAGGAATTTCTCAAATACGCCTGGGAATGGAAAGAGAAATACGGCGGCATCATCCTCTCCCAGCTCCGCAAGCTGGGAGCCTCGTGCGATTGGGCGCGCACCCATTTCACGATGGACGAGGTATGTTCCGAATCGGTGCTCGACACGTTCATCAACCTCTATGAACGCGGGCTCATCTACCGGGGCGTGCGTATGGTGAACTGGGATCCCAAGGCCAAGACCGCGCTTTCCGACGAGGAGGTGCTTTACAAAGAAACCAAGGGAAGCCTCTACTATCTCCGCTATGCCGTCAAGGAAGAACCGGGACGGTATATCATCGTGGCCACCACGCGTCCCGAAACCATCATGGGCGACACGGCGGTGTGCATCAATCCCACCGACGAACGCTATGCCGATCTGAAAGGCAAACACGTGGTGGTGCCTTTGGTGGGGCGCGAAGTGCCGGTGATTTTCGACGAATACGTGGATAAGGAATTCGGTACGGGCTGTCTCAAAATCACGCCCGCCCACGACATCAACGACTACAACATAGGCGTCAAGTATAAACTCGACAGCATCGACGTGTTCAACGACGACGGCACGCTCAACGAGCACGGCGGCAAATACGCGGGTATGGACCGCTTCGCCTGCCGCAAGCAGATTGCCGTAGACCTCAAAAATGCAGGATTGCTCGAGAAAGAAGAGGAGTATGTGAACAATGTGGGCTATTCGGAACGGACCAACGTGGCTATCGAGCCCAAACTGTCCATGCAGTGGTTCCTGAAAATGGAGGAACTGGCCAAGCCGGCTTTGGATGCGGTGATGGACGACACCATTGCGTTCCTGCCCGCCAAGTTCAAGAACACCTACCGCCACTGGATGGAGACGATCAAGGATTGGTGCATCTCGCGCCAGTTGTGGTGGGGACACCGCATTCCCGCCTACTACCTGCCCAACCGCGAGGTGGTGGTGGCCAAGAACGCCGAAGAAGCCTTGCAGAAGGCCAAGGCGAAATTTCCCGAGGCGACCTCCTACACGCTGCAAGACCTCAGACAAGACGAGGATGTCTTGGATACCTGGTTTTCGGCATGGCTGTGGCCGATAGAACTTTTCAACGGCGTATGCAATCCCGACAATCCCGAAATCAACTACTACTATCCCACCGCCGACCTGGTCACCGCCCCCGACATCATCTTCTTCTGGGTGGCGCGTATGATTATGGCCGGTCTGGATATACGCAAGCAGGTGCCGTTCCGTCACGTCTACTTTACCGGCACCGTGCGCGACAAACTGGGCCGCAAGATGTCCAAATCGCTCGGCAACTCGCCCGACCCCCTCGACCTGATGGACAAATACGGCACCGACGGCGTGCGCGTGGGCATGTTGCTCACCTCGCCCGCCGGCAACGACCTGCCTTTCGATGAAAGCCTCTGCGAACAGGGCCGCAATTTCTGCAACAAGATATGGAACGCCCTCCGCCTTATCAAAGGTTGGAATGTGGACGAAAAACTGCCGCAGCCCGAAACCTCGTCCCTGGCCTGCGACTGGTTCGAAGCCCGCCTCACCCAAACCTTGGCGCAGGTGGAAGACAATGCCAAAAAATACAGGCTCAGCGAAGCCTTGATGCAGCTCTACCGTCTTACATGGGACGATTTCTGCTCGTGGTACTTGGAGATGATAAAACCCGCCTACGGGCAGGCCGTCGACCCGCTCACCCTGCGTAGAACCACGGGTTTCATGGAAACGCTCATGCAGGCGCTGCACCCGTTCATGCCCTTCATCACCGAAGAAATCTGGCAGGTGTTGGGCGAACGCAAGCAAGGCGAGACGGTGATGTTCCAATCTCTGCCCGAAAAGACCCTCACGCCCGCGCAGGAAAATCTGCTGGCGCACTTTGAGCAGGCCTCCGAAATCATCATGTCGGTGCGGGCGTTGCGCAACGAGAAGAACATTCCGCAGAAGAACGCGTTGGCTCTGAAAATCAAGGCCGGTGCCGACAAGAAAGGCCTTTTCGACGGACTTATCGCCAAACTCTGCAACTTGGAGAGTGTGGAATATGTGAACGCGTCGGTGGACGGCGCCTTTACGTTCATGGCCGCCAATACTGAATTCTTTGTGCCGATGGCGGGGCTTGTGAATGTGGAGGACGAGCGCGCCCGTGCGGAGAAAGACTTGAAATACGAACAGGGCTTCTTGCTCTCGGTACGGAAAAAATTGGAGAACAAACGCTTTGTGGATAACGCTCCGCAGGCGGTGGTGGAAGCCGAACGCAAGAAAATGGCCGATTGCGAGCAACGCATCGCGCTTTTGGAAGCGCAGTTAAAGCAACTGAAATGAAAAAGATCGACAGATTCATCGTCAGGTCGTACATAGGCCCGTTGGTGTTGACTTTTCTCATCGCCACCTTTATCCTGCTTTTGCAGTTTATATGGCGGTATATGGACGAACTCGTGGGCAAGGGGCTTCCGCTGGTCGATGTGGCCGAATTCCTGTGGTATGCCTGCTGGACGTTCGTGCCCCTCTCGCTGCCGTTGGCGGTGTTGCTATCGTCGTTGATGCTGTTCGGCTCTTTGGGCGAGCACTACGAGCTGGTGGCGGCCAAGGCGGCGGGTCTTCCCCTGCGCCGGCTTATGGCCCCTACGGTGGTGATGAGCGTGCTGATTTCGGGAATCGCCTTCTACTTCACCAACAACGCCGTGCCCCAGGCCTATAAGCTGCACCGTCAGAAATATCACGAGATCCAGACCCGCCGCCCTGCGGTGAACTTGCAGGAGGGCGTCTATTACTACGGCATTCCCGACTATGTGATCCGGGTGGGCAAGAAGCGCGACGAGGGCCGTTATCTGGAAGACGTGCAGATTTACGACCACTCGCAACACAAGGGCAACTGTGCCGTCACCATGTCGAAAAAGGGCGGTATGTATACCCTCGAAGACGGCCGCTATTTAGTGTTCAATCTCTTTGACGGCTACACCTACGGCGAGGACATCGCCAACAACGGGCAGGCGAGTCTTACCGCGGGCCGTCAGGCGCAATATCCTTTCACCCGCATCAAGTTCGACACGCAGACATTGATTTTAGACCTGTCGAAATACGACTCCAAGCAGAACACCGACAACCTCTATGTGAAGCATCAGAAAGCGCTGGCGCTGAAACCGCTCGGAAAGGAAATCGACACCTTGCGGATGCGTTTGGAGGAAAGGGTCGCAAGTCTTGTCACCAACATCAACAGCCGCAACTATTTTCTGTCGAGCCTTATCGGCAACGATTCGGCGGTGCGGGCCTCTTTCAACGAGCGCGTGGTGCAGGGCGCGGAACCCGGCGGCTATGTGCTGCCCGAGCCCACTTTGCGTGACGTACGCGAGGCGGCGGCGCTTTCGGGCGCGTTGGTGGACGATATGGAATACTACGAACGCGATGTGTCGTATCTGAGCGAGCGCCTCAATGCCTATCGGGTGGAGGAACACAAGAAGTTCAGCCTTTCGGTGGGTTGTTTGATATTGTTCTTTATCGGCGCTCCGCTGGGTGCCTTGATACGCAAGGGCGGCATGGGTATGCCCGTGGTGGTTTCGGTGCTGCTTTTCGTGTCGTATTACGTGCTTTCGGTCATCGGCGAGAAAGCCGCCATCGAAGGCTCGCTCACCTGCACGCTGGGCGCGTGGCTCGCCACGTTCGTCTTTTTGCCTTTCGGCCTGTTGTTGACCTTGCAGGTAACGGTGGATTCCTCTTTGCTGGATGCCGACACATGGCGTGTCTATGGGAGAAAAATCTTTAAGACCAGGCGATGAACGGGCAGGCTACGGGCGGCGAAGAGGCGCAGAAACGCATACGGGAACTCACCGACTTGCTCACCGAATACAACAGGGCGTATTATATGCTCGACAACCCCTTGGTGAGCGACTATGAATTCGACCAGCTGCTCAAAGAACTCGAGCGCCTGGAGGCGGCCTATCCGCAATACAGGCTTCCGTATACGCCTACCGGCAGGGTGGGGGGCGAGCCTACCAAGACGTTCCGCACGGTGACGCACCGCACGCCCATGCTCTCGTTGGGCAACACCTATTCGCGCGAGGAACTGGTGGATTTCGACAACCGCCTGCGCAAGCTCACGACAGAGGATTTCGACTATATCTGCGAACTCAAATACGACGGCCTTTCCATTTCGCTCACCTACGAAAAGGGCGTGTTGACACAAGCTGTGACGCGGGGCGACGGCATCAAGGGCGACGATGTGACGGCCAATGTCAAGACCATCCGCACCATACCGCTCAAACTCCCCGAGGGCGACTATCCCGATATTTTCGAAATTCGGGGCGAGGTGCTGATGCCGCGCAAGGCTTTCGACGAACTCAACGCGCAGCGGGAGGAAATCGGCGAGAATCTTTTTGCCAATCCCCGCAACGCGGCTTCGGGAAGTCTGAAACTGCAAGACCCTCGGCAGGTGGCCGCCCGCAAATTGGATTGTTTCCTGTATTTTCTGATAGACGGACCGTCGGCGGGCGGCGGGAACCCGTTTCCCGATCTGCACTCGGAACGTTTGGAGCAGGCCCGCTCGTGGGGCTTCCAGACGGGGCATTACTATCGCCGTTGCCGCAATATCGACGAGGTTTTCGCCTATATGGACCATTGGGAGAAAGAACGCGCGAACCTGCCTTTCGACATCGACGGCATGGTGGTCAAGGTAAATCAGACGCACCTGTGGCCGGCAATGGGTTTCACCGCCAAATCGCCGCGCTGGGCCATCGCCTATAAGTTCAAGGCGGAGCGGGTCTGCACGCCGCTGCACACGATAAGTTTTCAGGTGGGACGCACCGGCGCCGTCACGCCCGTGGCCAATCTGGAGCCCGTGCCCTTGGGAGGCACCGTTGTCAAACGCGCGTCCCTGCACAATGCCGATGTGATCGAGCGTATGGATGTGCGCCTGGGTGATTGGGTCTATGTGGAAAAAGGAGGGGAGGTGATTCCCAAGATTGTGGGCGTGGAACTTTCGCGTCGCCCCGCCTCGGCCGTACCTTTTTCGTTTATAGAGCGCTGTCCCGAATGTGGCACGCCCTTGGTGCGCAACGAGGGCGAGGCGGGGCATTACTGCCCCAACGATGAGACCTGCCCGCCGCAGATCAAAGGCAAGCTGGAGCATTTCATCAGCCGCAAGGCGATGGACATACAGTCGCTGGGCGAGGGCAAGGTATCGGTGCTCTACAACAAAGGGCTTCTGCACCATGTGGCCGATTTCTATTCGCTGCGCAAGGATGCGCTCCTTACGGTGGAATCCTTTGGACGCAAGACCGTGGAGAACATTCTGCAAGCGGTGGAAGATTCCAAGAAACAACCTTTCGAAAGGGTGCTGTATGCGCTCGGAATCCGCTATGTGGGCGAAACCACGGCCAAAATCCTCGCGCGTCATTTCAAGAATATCGATGCCTTGATGCAGGCCGATTTCGACACCTTGGTGCAGGTGGATGAGGTGGGAGATGTGATTGCCGCCTCCCTCCGCGATTTCTTCTCCCGACCCGCCGAACAGGAGGTAATCGCCCGTTTGCGCGAAGCGGGGCTGAAGATGACCTATGAGGCGCGTTCTTCGGGTTCGACGGTTCTGCAAGGCACCAAATGGGTC
Source organism: uncultured Bacteroidaceae bacterium (assembly GCA_964513825.1). GTDB lineage: Bacteria > Bacteroidota > Bacteroidia > Bacteroidales > P3 > Pullibacteroides. The sequence continues at coordinate 8,948 of CAZEOJ010000020.1, read as the reverse complement.
ATCAGCGGCACGTTCTCCCGTTCGCGCGAGGCGATGAAGGATTGGGTGGAAAGTCACGGCGGCACGATGGTCTCCTCCATTTCGAAGAACACCGATTATGTGTTGGCCGGCGAGAAAATGGGACCCGAAAAACGCAAGAAAGCCGAAAGCCTCAACATTCCCTTGGTTTCGGAAGAAGAATTCATCAAGATGATAGGCGGGGAAGAGGAACCTGCCCCTGCGGAGGATACGGAGACTGTAAAGTCGGACGACAACCGCCCGAAAGCCGGAACACAGGGAAGTTTATTCTAAGACACGCCGTATCAGGCGCAGGTGGTGCGAATAGGCGCCGAGGTCCTGACGGTAGATGCCCTCGTGGTCCACGGGATCGATACGCACCAGGCCGCTGCAATGAAGAATCAGACCGTTTCCGTTATAGATACCCACATGCACAATCTGTTCGTTGCTGTTGTCGAAAAACAGTAAGTCGCCCGCCTGCGCCTCGCTCAGAAGATTGACCAGTTGGCCCTGCATGGCCTGTTGGGACGCGTCGCGCAGAAGATGCACGCCCGCCATACGGTACAGAAGCTGGGTCAGGCCCGAACAATCCAGACCCCACGACGATTTTCCTCCCCACAGATAAGGCGTGTTGATAAGCGAGAGGGCCCGTTCTATGATTTCCCTGCAACGGGTTTCCCTATCGCTCGCCACACAGACGGGTTCGGCGAGGTAGGAATAGGTGAGACCGCCCAATTTCAATTCGCCGCTCTGATAGAAAGGCAGACGGCAGCCGATTCCCAGACGGAACTCGGCATGGTCGCTGTGACGCTGCACCACCGATGAAAAGCCTTTCGAGAAAAACTGCGACTTGTCGGCCTTGTGCGCGGCGTATTCCTCTTCCGAAAGGAACATCACCTGCTTCTCGTCCACCCAACCTTGATAGCCGTCGAAATCGTTCTCGATCTTGAGCCAGTTCTGATACTTGTCCAAAATCTCGAAAATATCGCCGAACAAGAGTTGCGATTTCATTTCCGAGGCGTGCGAGATGGTTTCGCGCACAGGCGCCAGGGCTAGATTGCAGATTCCGTAGCGGGGCATGGTCATAATTATAAAATTCGAGCCGCCTGCAAAGCAGGCGGCTCGTCGAATTAGTTGAGCGTGAAATTGATAGGAACACGGTAGAGAACCCGCACGGGACGACCGCGCTGTTTGCCGGGCTTCCACTTGGGCATGTTCTTCACCACACGTACGGCTTCCTCGTCACATCCGCCGCCGATACCGCGCAACACCTTCACATCGGTGATGCTGCCGTCTTTCTCCACTACGAAAGTAACATACACACGGCCGCTGATACCGCTTTCCATAGCCACAACCGGGTAGCGGATGTTGTCGGCGAGATATTGATAGAAAGCCTCGTCACCGCCTACGGGACCGGGCATCTCTTCCACAATCTGGAAAATCTCCTCTTCGGCCACCGTTTCCTCTTCTACCACGGGAGGAGCCACATAGTCTTCCACCACGGTCTTTTCATCGGATTCGGCGTTGATTTCCACTTCGTTCTCAATCTCCACATCGTCCTCTACAATCTCGATTTCCTGCGAAACCTGTGCGGGAGGAGGGGGAGGAGGAGGGGGAAGACTCTGGTCGGTCTGGATAATGACTTCTTCCTCGGTTTCGATAGCGGCTCTCGTCATGCTCTTGGTTTGAGTCTTATCGTAAGATTTCCACTCAAAAGCCACTAAGACAATCACCAAGGCAACCACAAGGCCTAAAGAGCCGAACATTCCCTTCATGCCTTCAAGGTCGGCTTTAGGCGATTTCTTCAGTTCCATGGTTCTTTTTTTTATCGTTTGGCGGAAAGAGGGGGATTCGAACCCCCGGTAGGGAAACCCCTACGACAGTTTAGCAAACTGTTGGTTTCAGCCACTCACCCATCTTTCCGTAAAGTTTCCGCTCGTCTTTATATCTCGGCGAGGGGTTGCAAATGTAAGCAAAAAATCCGAAATGGAAAGCTTAGGGCGAAATTCCCGCGTTTTTAACAAAAATTAACATTTCAAACTTCGATAAAAACGCACTTCGAACGATATAGGAAGAAAAAACAAAAATCATGCGTTTACATTTCAACTTTCGGTCTTGGAGCCGGCTTTGGGTCGGGCTCCTGCTTTTTTCGATGCTTGGCGGAATCAATACGCTTAAAGCACAAGATTTTACAGATATAGGAAAGCGCAAGCCCTTTGTGCTTTCGGGTTCGGTGGGCGCGCAGGCTTCCACGCGCCTCAACACGCGGGCCGCGTATTCCGATCCGTTTTCCTATCTGTTCAATCTACAGCTGAATCCCGTGGTTTATGGCTTTTCGATGCCTATCTCGGTGTCCTTTGCCGACAACCGCTTCTCGTACAGCCAGCCGTTCTCGCGTTTTTCCATTCAGCCTACCTACAAATGGATAACGGCTTATATCGGACGCACCTCTATGGAGATGCATCCCTACGGTCTGAGCGGTCATCAGTTCGACGGGGTGGGGATTTCCCTGCAACCCGCAGGTTTTCCGCTCAAATTCATGGCCATGTACGGGCGTCTGGAAAAAGCGCGCGCCGACAGCGTCGGCGCGCGCGAGAATTCCTTTCAGACCCTTTCCTCCTACAAACGCAGCGGCTATGCGTTCAAGGCGGACTTCGAACACAAAGGGCAGAAGGTGGGCGTGCATTTCTTCCGCGCCGCCGACAAAGCCTCCTCCTTGCCCGCATGGGCGCGTAAAAACATGGCTCCGCAGGCCAACAATGTGGTTGCGCTGGATTTCTCGTTCACGCTCTACAAAGATTTATACTTGCAGGGACAGGCGGGATTCAGCCACTACATCAGCGATCTGTCGGCGGAGAAGACCGGGCGGAACCACCGACACAACCCCTCGGCCTCGTGGTCCACGGCCCTCAAAGCAGGGCTTGCGTATAAGTGGCTGAACCTTGCCTACGAGCGCATCTCGCCCGAATACCGCACTATGGGTGCCTACTACTTCAATCAGGATTTCGAGAATCTGGTGCTTTCGTTCGCGCACACCTTCTCGTTCGTCGACCTGCGCGCCGAAATCGGTTGGCAGCACGACGACCTCAAAGCCTCCAAGCAGAACCGCACCGACCGCGTGGTGGGCTCGGCCTACGCCAATTTCCGCATCAACGAGAACTTCACCACCTCGGCCAACTACTCCAACTTCACCTCCTATACGCAGAGCAAGCCTATCGATCTGACGCGTCCCGACGATCCTTTCGTGCAGGACTTCGACACGGTGCCGTTCCGTCAGATTTCGCAACAGGCGCAATGGGTGTTCACCTTCCGTACCTCGCCGCAGGCCAGGCGGGCGCAGGAAGCGGGCGTGGATTTCTCCTATCAAAGCTCGCGGCTCAGCGTGCAGCAGGATTTCAGCGACTACCTTTACGGAAACCTGCGTCACAGCATTGTCCTGAACGGCGACTACCGCTTGCAGTCCGCCCTGAGCGTCAGCACCCGTCTCGACCGCCGGCAAGGGCAGAAACAGCCGCTCCGCTACGGCATAGGCCCGTCGGTATCGCTTTCTAAAAGTTTCTTGGAGAAAACCTTGCTGGCTTCGGCTTCGTGCAGCTACTATATAGATATGTGTGCCAGGCAGGCCGAATCGGGCATCTGGGGTATGCGTCTGAATTTGAGTTACACGCTCAAGAAAGCGCATCATTTCGATCTCAACCTTTCCACGCGCCTCAACAACGCTTTCCGAGACGTGGCTGCCGCAGAAGCGACCGCCACCCGCAAAAACAATTTTGAATTCCAGGCTATGGTGGGATACCGCTACCAATTCAGCGTGGATCCGTTTGCAAGGAAGAAAAACACGAAAAAGCTTACAGACGAGTGATGTCCGCGCCGAGGGCATTGAGCCGTTCATCGATACGCTCGTAGCCGCGGTCGATTTGCTCGATGTTGTGGATGGTGCTGGTGCCCTCGGCCGACATGGCGGCGATAAGCAACGAAACACCGGCGCGTATATCGGGCGACACCATATCGATGCTGTGCAGGGGAGACTCTCTGTCCAGGCCGATAATGGTGGCCCGATGCGGGTCGCAGAGGATGATTTTGGCTCCCATGCTGATGAGGTTGTCGACAAAGAACAGACGGCTTTCGAACATCTTTTGATGAATGAGCACGCTTCCTTTGGCCTGGGTGGCGGTGACGAGCGCGATGCTGATGAGGTCGGGCGTGAAACCCGGCCAAGGGGCGTCGGCGATAGTGAGAATGGAGCCGTCGCGCGAACTTTCTATCTGATAGTGCTCTTGCGCGGGGATATAGAGGTCGTCGCCACGGAATTCGCTGTAAACGCCGAGACGTCTGAACACCTGCGGAATCATGCCGAGCGCGTAGCCGTTCTGCGCGTTCTTTATGGTGATTTCGCTGGCGGTCATGGCCGCCATACCGATAAAGCTCCCGATTTCGATCATGTCGGGGAAAAGACGGTGCTCCGTGCCGTGCAGTTCCGATACACCCTTGATATGGAGCAGGTTGGAGCCTATGCCGAAAATCTGTGCCCCCATGTGGTTGAGCATACGGCATAGTTGCAGGATATAAGGCTCGCAGGCGGCGTTGAAAATCACCGTCTCTCCTTTGGCCAGCACCGCGGCCATGATGATATTGGCGGTACCCGTCACGGAAGCCTCGTCCAGAAGCATGTAGCGTCCGTGCAGGTTACGGCCCTCCACCACATAGGCATGGAGGGTGGCATCGTAATCCACCTTGGCGCCCAGATGCTCGAACCCTATGAAATGCGTGTCCAATTTGCGGCGTCCGATTTTATCACCGCCCGGTTGGGGAACAATCGCATACCCGATACGCGCCAGGAGCGGGCCGGCAATCATCACCGAACCCCGCAGGCTGCCCGCCTGTTGGCGGAACTCCTCGGTGTGCAGATAGTCTTGGTTGATTTCCCGTGCCTGAAAAGAAAAGGTATGCTCGCCCAGACGTTCCACCTCCACGCCCAAAGACTGCATCAACTCAATGAGTTTGAGCACATCGCGGATAAGGGGGATATTGTCGATCACCACTTTATCGCGCGTGATCAGACAGGCGCAGATTACCTGCAACGCCTCGTTTTTGGCGCCTTGCGGAACGATGCTCCCATGCAGTTTGCGACCTCCTGTAATCGAAAACGAACTCACGACAGAGAGGAGTTAGGATTGATAGGGTCTTTTCTTGAAACGGTTGGGCTGGTAGGAACGGTTGTCCTTGTTGTCGTTGTTGTAGTAACGAGGCTTGCGGTTCACATAGCCTTCTCCGTTGCCGTTGCCCTGCGCGTTATAACCGTTGTTGTTATAGCCGCCGTTGTTATAACTGTTGTTATAGCCGCTGTTGCCGTAACCGCCCTTGTTGAACTCCCTTCCGTTGTTGTAGTAGCCTTTGTTGTAGCCGCCCCGGTCGTAGCTGCGGTTCCCGTAGTTGTTATAGCCCCCGTTGTTGTAGGGACGGCGCGGGGCGCTCTCGTAAGCGCTCACGTTGATATACTTGCTCTTACGTTCCAGGCTCGGTTTGTCGTAGAACGAAGAATACACCTCGCCCCGCATGGCTTCGGTATAAACCAATTTTCCGTCCGAGAGGATGCGCAGGTGTTCGGCCACCATGTCATCGCTCAGAATATCGGCGTTCCACAGGTAGTACGACTTCTTCATCTGAACGGTAATCAGGTTCAGATAGGCGTTCTTCTTGTCGCCGTCGGGCATCTCGGTGGCCTTGCGGATCATGGCTTCGAGGGTCTTTCCGTAGTAGCGGAAACGGATGTTGGCGGGATGATAGTGGAACGGTTTGGTCTGACGCACCTGTCCCGTCTTGGGAGGGGCGGGGTAGGGGTTGTCGATGTCCAACTTGAAGTCGGACATGATGATGAGTTGGTCGTAGAGCTTGTGCATATAGTCGTCCAACTCCATGACCTGCGGATTGAGGGAACGCATGAAACGGAGAATGGTCTGTGCGGCGCGGTTGCGGGCGCTTTTGGACTCGATGCCCACCGCGTGCTCCACCATATCTTGAATGCCTCTTCCGTATTCGGGAAAGACAAGTGCTCTTCTTGAAGTGTTGTATCGCATAAACAAAGAATAAATAAGGAGCAAAGATAAGAAATCTTCCGACTTTCACTATCTTCGCCCTAAAAACCCGACTCTCCATGCCCACGTATGCCGATGTCATACTCCCCGTGCCCCTGCGGAAAGTTTTCTGCTATGAGGTGCCTGCCGGAATGGTTCCGGAGGTAAAGGAGGGCGTGCGGGTCTGCGTGCCGTTGGGCAACAGCAAGTTATATGCGGGTATCGTGAGCAGGGTGCATCACGACACGCCCGAGAACGTGCAGATAAAACAGGTGATATCGGTGCTGGACGCCGAACCTGTGGTCAATGCCGTGCAGCTGGAGTTCTGGCGGTGGATGGCCGATTATTATCTCTGCACGCAGGGCGATGTGATGGCCTGCGCCTTGCCGTCGGGGTTCAAGCTCGACAGCGAGACTAAACTTGTGCTCAATCCCGATTTCGACGGTGATGTGTCGGGCTTCGACGAGAGGCAGTTGGATATTCTGTCCGTGTTGGCGCAGCGGGGCGAGATTACGATGGAGGAGGCATCGCGGGCGGCTTCGCGGGCTAAGGTGTTTCCTTTGGTGCGGGGCTTGCGCGAGGGCGGGGCGGTGTTGGTGAAGGAAGAAATCGAGCAACGCTACAAGCCTCTGGAAGAGATTTATATACGTTGGTCGGAAACCTATCTCGACAGACCCGATGCCCAGCACGCGCTTTTCGATGCGGTGGAGAAGAAACATTCCTCGCGGCAGCTGGACGTGCTTCTGTCGTATATGGCCGCGTTTCCCGCGGCCGTGGAGGGCTGGGTGCCGAAAGCCAAGGTTTTGGAGAAAGCGCAAGGGGGGCAGGCGGCGCTCCAGACGCTTGTCAAGAAAGGGGTGTTCGACACCCGCAAACAAGCGAAGAGCCGTTTGAAAGCCGCCCCCGCCGGCGCCGCCTGCCCCCCCGCCATCACCCTCTCTCCCGCCCAGCAGAAGACTTTCGATACACTGCGGGAGGGTCTTCGGGAAAAGAACGTCTGCCTTTTGCACGGCGTCACTTCGAGCGGCAAGACCGAAATCTACATCAAACTGATTCAAGAGGTGATGGCGCAGGGCAAGCAGGCCCTTTTCCTCTTGCCCGAGATTGCGCTTTCCACGCAGATGATCAACCGCTTGCGCAAGTATTTCGGCGACGCGGTAGGGGTCTATCACTCCCGCTACAACGAAGCCGAGAAAGTGGAGATATGGCAACAGACCGGACGGCGCTATCAAGTGATTTTAGGGGCGCGTTCGGCGCTTTTCCTCCCCTATACGAACTTGGGGCTGGTAGTGGTGGACGAAGAGCACGAGACCTCCTACAAACAGCAGGATCCCGCTCCCCGTTATCAAGCCCGCGACGCAGCGATTTATCTGGCACATCTTCACGGTGCCAAGACCGTATTAGGTTCCGCCACGCCCTCCCTCGAAAGCTATTATAACGCCCTTCACGGCAAATACGCGCTGGCCACGCTCTTTACCCGCTACAACGATGTGCGTCTGCCGCAGGTGTGGGTGGCCGACATGCGCGAGGAAAGGAAGCGCAAGACCCTGCAAGGCAACAACTTTTCCTCTCTCCTGGTCGATAAGATGAACGCCGCATTGCAGGCGGGCAAGCAGATTATCCTGTTTCAGAACCGGCGGGGTTTCTCCCATCGTCTGGAATGTGCCGACTGCGGCTACGTGCCCGCCTGCCCGCGCTGCGATGTCACGCTCACCTATCACAAATATCAGAATGTGCTCATGTGCCATTACTGCGGCCACACCCAAACCGCGCCCCACGTCTGCCCGCAATGCGGCGGAACGCAGATGCGCCTCAAAGGATTCGGCACCGAGCGGATAGAAGAAGATCTGAACCTGATTTTTCCCGAGGCCAAAGTGGCGCGGATGGACCTGGACAGCACGCGCGCCAAGGATTCCTACCGCCGCATCATCGAGGATTTCGAGCACCGCAAGACCGATATTCTGGTGGGCACGCAGATGGTGACCAAAGGTCTCGATTTCGACAACGTGGGCGTGGTGGGTATTGTGGATGCCGACGGTTTGATTTCCTTTCCCGATTTCCGCGCCTACGAGCGCAGTTTTCATCTGATGACGCAGGTGAGCGGACGGGCAGGACGCAAGGGCGGCGGAGGCGAGGTGGTGATTCAGACCCACAAGCCGGAATATTCCGTGATTCAGGAAGTGATGAATTCCGACTATGCCTCCATGTACACCACGCAGTTGCAGGAAAGGCTCACTTTCAAATACCCGCCTTTTTACAGGCTCGTGCGGTTGAGCGTGCGCCACAAGGACGAAAATCTGGTGGGACAGGCTTCGGCTTCTTTGGCGGAGAAACTCCGCATCAGATTGGGAGAAAGGGTATTGGGGCCGCAGTTTCCGATGGTGGGGCGCATCAATCTCTATTATATCCGCGAGATTCTCATCAAGCTGGAACGTTCGCCGCAAAGCGAGGCCATGAAAAGGAGCGTGCTGGAAGTGTTGGACGATTTCTATATCGATACCGCTTTCCGTTCGGTGCGGGTGGTGATTGATGTGGATCCCTGAGGTTGCCTATTCCTCTACATACAGATAAATATCCTCGTTCTGTTTCTTCATCAGATAATTCTCTCTGCCGTAGGTCTCCACAAATTCGGGATCGTTCTTGAAGCGGGCGATTTCCTCCTCGTTCCGCTCGATTTCCTGCTGATAGAAATCGCGCATCCGTTTCATCTCGCGGTTCTCGCGCCGCGCCCGTATCTGCGTGAAGAGGGTGTTGGGCGAAAGGAAGAAGAACCACGCCGCAAAAAACAGCAGAATCAACACATAGTTCCTCCCCCTCCAGTTCCAGAACCGGAGCACCCAATCCTTTGCCGTTTTTCTCGTTCCATTTGCCATAGGC
>CAZEOJ010000019.1:0-18208 GCA_964513825.1 uncultured Bacteroidaceae bacterium | reverse complement strand
TCGAGAAGCACGATTGGAACGGCAAGCAGGTCTATCCTTTCTGCACGCACGAGGGAAGCGGCCTGTCGGAGACGGAAAGCTATATCGCCAAGGCCTGCAAGGGTGCCACTATCGGCAAAGGCCTGGCCATGAAAGGCAGCACGGCACAGAACTCACAGGATGCGGCGCGCAAATCCGTACAATCCTGGCTCGAAAAAGCTGGCTTGATGAAATAGTTCTCCCGAAAAAACGGGAGATTACGGCCGGACGGTGAAGGGTTGGACAATGCGTTTTTCGTTGAGGAGGACAAATTCGACCCAGTAATCGTCGGGGGCGAGAAAAGAGGCATCGATGATGTTGGGGCACGAGGGAACACAATCCGAGTCGTCCTCCACCATGACCAGATGCCCTTTTTGTGTATAGATGCTGTAACGGACCACCTCCTGCACGGGGTTCACCTCGTAGGAATAGACGTTCTTGCGGTCGGTCTCGGTGGTCTCGACAAAAAAGATACGGTTCATCTCCACGCTGTCTTTCCCCACATATTCGAAGCGGATACGCAAGGTATTGAGCGAAACGGGGGGAATACCGCCACCGCCCTTGCCTTTCTCCACGCCCAGCATCACATAGAGGTTTCCTTCGGTATTGGTGACGGCGTAGACCGGCTCGTCGTAGTTCTGCTCCACATAGCGCAGCGTGCTGTCTTCGGCGGTCAAATCGCCTATATAGGACAGGTTCTTGCCCGAGGCGGCGCCGCTTCCTTTGCTGAAATTGCCCCGGTTATAGAGGGTCTTGGGGCGAAGGTCGTTGGCACCGAGTTTCAGATGCACGGAGGCGGCTTCTTCGGAGGGTTCGACGGTAAAGGAGGAAAGGAAGGAAAGGCGGTAGAGCGAGGAAGGTTTCAGGCCTCCGAAAAGCTTGTAGATAAAGAGGAAATCGCCCTCCTGCGCCTGGGGGAACGAGAGGCGGATGCCACCGAGGGTGTCTTGTTCGCTACGTTGCCAGCCTATATGAATGGGCGCGTGATAGGTGTTGCGTTGCAGGATATACATCCCCTTCCAATCATCGTCACCGTGGGTAAAACGATGACTGTAAACCTCGTTCTGTCCTACGGTCTGCCCGTTGACCACACCGCCCGTCACGACAAGCATCATGACGGCTGCCACCCCATATCCAAAAAATCTTTTCATACCATTTCGTTTCGTCCGTTCTCCCGCGCAGGTTTTCAGCCTACCGACTCTTTCATTTTCTCCGCGTTCTCGGCAAGTTGCAGCGCGTCTATCAACTCTTGGATATCACCGTCCATAAAGGTGCCGAGCGTGTGCGTGGTAAAGTTGATACGGTGGTCGGTGACGCGGCTCTGCGGGTAGTTGTAGGTGCGGATTTTGGCCGAGCGGTCGCCCGTGGAAACCATAGTCTTGCGTTTGGAAGAAATCTCGTCCAGATATTTCTGATATTCGATTTCGTAGATACGGGTACGGAGCACCTTCAAGGCCTTTTCATAGTTCTTGATCTGCGATTTTTCGTCTTGGATGGCCACCACGATGCCCGTGGGGATGTGGGTGAGACGGACCGCCGAATAGGTGGTGTTGACCGACTGCCCGCCGGGGCCCGACGAACAGTAGGTGTCCTTGCGGATATCGCTCGCTTTGAGTTCCACATCGAATTCGTCGGCCTCGGGCAATACCGCCACCGACGCGGCCGAGGTATGCACCCGCCCCATAGTTTCGGTGGCGGGAACACGCTGCACTCGGTGCACGCCCGACTCGTATTTGAGGATGCCGTAGACGCCCTCTCCCGACACATTGAATATCACCTCTTTATATCCTCCCGCCGTGCCCTCGGTAAAATCCACCGTCTCCACTTTCCAACCCCTGTTGTCGCAATAGCGGGTGTACATACGGTAGAGGTCGCCCGCAAAGATAGCCGCCTCGTCGCCACCGGTACCGGCGCGTATCTCCACAATGGCGTTTTTGGAGTCCTGCGGATCGGCGGGAATGAGAAGCACCCGTATCTTTTCCTCCAAATCGTCCTTCTCCTTGACATACACGGACAATTCCTCCTTGGCCATTTCGCGGAATTCCTCGTCCTTTTCCGTATTGAGCACTTCCTTGGCGTTCTCGATATTGGAAAGCAGATTGCGGTAGTCCTTATAGGCCTCCATAATCGGCTGCATATCCTTATAATCCTTGCTGAGCTTGATGTAACGCTTCATGTCCTGCATCACATCGGGCTGGTTCATTTCCTGCTCTATCTCCTTGAAACGCACTTGCAGTGCGTCCAACTTGTCTAACATACTGTCCATAATCTCCTGTCTTTTCCAAGGCACGCAAAGATACTATTTTCCCACACTTTACGTAACTTTGCAAAAAACAACCCACCATGAACAAAGTAAAGACACTCTTTATGGCTATCGTCCTCGCGGCCGGATTCTCCACCGCCTGCACGGACAGCAAAACCACACAAGACATGAACGGAAACAACACGTTGGAAACGCTCAAGACCCGTCGGTCGGTGCGTTATTATCAAGACCGGATGCCCGAAAAAGAATTGCTCGACAAGGTGCTGGAAGCCGGTACCTACGCGCCTACGGGCAAAGGTAACCAATCGCCTATCATCGTGGCGGTCACCAACAAGGAAACGCGCGACAGACTGTCGAAACTCAACGCGCAGGTGATGGGGTCGGACAACGATCCTTTCTATGGCGCGCCGGTTGTGCTGGTGGTGCTGGCCGAACGCAACTTCTTCACCTATATCTATGACGGTTCTTTGGTGATGGGCAACCTGATGAACGCCGCCCATGCCGTGGGGCTGGGTTCGTGCTGGATTCACCGCGCCAAGGAAGTGTTCGATTCGCCCGAGGGGAAGGAACTCCTGAAAGAATGGGGCATCGAGGGCGATTACGAGGGTATCGGCAACTGCATCATCGGCTATATCGACGGTGCGGCGCCCGCGCCCAAACCCCGCAAGGACAACTATATCTATTGGGTGGAATAATCCTCCGTCGTATTTTATTTACGTCCCGGGGCCCGATAAGGGTTCCGGGATTTTTTTTGCGGTTCCGCATGGCAGGCACCCTGTTGCGACCATACTTTTATGTCATTGATTCTTAATTATTATTTTGAATTTTAACAATTTTTAACATTTCAAACTTCGATAAAACCGCCTTTTCCACGATATAAGGGAAACTTTTGAGTTCGCAAACGCTATGAAAAGATTGCATTTTTTGTTGCGGGCGGGGATGCTGATACTCGGATTGCCTCTGGGCGGTTTGATCGTGGGAGGCGGGGGCGGCGCCGTGGCGCAGGAGGTATCTCCCCTGCCCTTCTCGCTCCAATCCACGCCGGCCAATCCCGACCGCACGGATATAGGCGCCGCCCCCGCCGCGTTCCTCCTGTCGCACCGTTCCTGCATGGGTTTCATCAAGGAAAACGGCGATTACCTGCTGCGGGCGGACTGGGTGCAGAAAAGAAACGTATGGTCTGTATCTTATGGCTATCAAGGTTTTAAACTGCTGCATCGGCAGAGCATAGGTTTCGCCTACGCGCGGAGTTTCATGCCCGGACTGCAAGGTGAGATTCGTTTTGCCTACGGGTTCTCCAATCCTGTGGAAGAAAAGGAAATCGGGCAGTATCTCGCACCGGGGCTCACGCTTGCGTTTCAACGCGAGAAGTGGGGATTGCGCTTTGCCTACGACCAGCGGGTGCGGGTGGGCGCAGTCAAGGAATGGAACGAACTGCTGACTTTTCGCATAGGTGCCAACTGTCTGCTTACAAAAGGCTTATATTGGGGCGTCGACCTCGAAAAAGACATACGCCACCCCCTGCTGGCCTCCACCTCGCTGTCGTATCTGCTGCGTAACTCCTTTCTGTTCTGGATTCAGGCACAGGTAAACCCCACCGCTTTCCAAATGGGTTTCGGTTACTATCACCCCCGCTTCTCCGTGCAGATTGCCTGCCGCTATCATCCTCCTTTGGGTGCGGAAAGCGAAATCGGCCTAGCGTTGAAGCTCGGCGGTAAAAACGGTCAGAAAGGTCAAAAAAGGGTGAAGCGATGAGACGGTACTTGTGGTGCGGGGCGCTCCTCGGCGGCTTGCTTTTGAGTTCTCTGTCGGTGGCGGTATCGCAGGAAATAGATGATTTTCTGTTTCTTTCCAACGAAGATTTGAATGCCAACGATCTCTCGCAAATGGAGAACCTTGCGGAATATTACGCCAACCTGCGCGAACATCCGTTGTCTTTGAACGTTTGCGATGCCGAGGATTTGCGGCAGTTGCGGCTTCTGGACGAATGGCAGATAAAGTCGCTCCTGCACTATCGGCAGAGCTACGGGCGCATCGTTTCGTGGAAAGAGCTTGTGGATTTTGTGAAGGGGTTTGATGAGGAGACTCTACGCAAGTTGCAAGCCTTCTGTACGTTGGAGGAGGCCGCGCCCGCAGGGACGGCCCCGCAGGCGGGGGCGGGCGCGGCCTCCAAACATCAACTCCTCTTCCGCTACGGACGCTCCCTCTACCGCACCAAAGCCTACCGGAACGGGAAATATCAAGGCGACCCACAGGACTTTCTGTTCAAGTATACCGGCTCCTCCCCGCACCTGCAATGGGGGCTGGCGGCGCAACAAGACAAGGGAGAGGCCTTTTCCAAACAGGGCTTCGATGCCTATGCGGGGTTTTTGAGCATCAAAGACAAGGGTTTCTTGAAGAATCTGACCTTGGGGAATTTTCGGGTGGAATGGGGCTACAACCTGCATACGGGAATGGCGGGAGGCTTCTATGGGTCGTTGCAGGCCGACAGGATGCAGAGTGCGGGCAATGGAATCAAGGGCTATGCGTCGGGCGCCGAATACGGCTATCTGCAAGGGGCGGCGGCAAGTTTCCGTCTGCCGGCAGATTGGCAGGCGGAGGCTTTTTTCTCGTCGCGCAAAATCGACGGTGCGATGACGGAGAGCACGGACGATGCCGATACGTTCTGGGACCTCATCACCGCGCTCCCCGAAAGCGGCTATCACCGCACGGAAGCCGAAATCGAGAAAAAGGAGAGTATCCTGTGGCAGACCGGCGGGCTGAAAGTGGAAAAGGACTTTTCCCACGGGCGTATAGGCGGCATCGTTTCGGCCTACCGCTTCGGCGGACGCTACAATCCGCTTTCCGACAAAATCCGCGGGACGGCGCGGTCGGCAAGCGCTCCGGGCGTCAACGCTTCGCTCTACACGCAATACCTTTTCGGCAAATGGCATCTCTACGGCGAATACGCCTGGTCGTTTCCGCGCGGTGTGGCGCTTCTGCAAGGCGTGCAGTGGAAAGCCTGCGAGACGTTCGCTTTCTCGACGGAATACCGTCACTACAACCGCACCTATTACAGTTCCTATGCGCAGATTCCCAACGCCCGTCCCGTATCGGAGCCCCAAGCGGGCAAAACGGTGCACGAAGTCGATTGGCTGGCCTGCGGCGATTTCCCGCATCACCTCCACCTGCACGTCAGCGGGTCGTTCTCCGCACAGCGGAATCATCCCGACCTCCCTTTCTACGGCTTCTCGCTCCATGCGAAACTCTGGCACGAAGGGCGCCGCTTCACCCCCGCCCTCTCGGTTTTTTACGGGCAGAGCCAGACACGCGGCGGCCTGAGCCTGCGCGCGAGCCTCAAAATGGCCTTCGACAACGGTATCACCGCCGAAAGCCGTCTGGAAAGCCGCAACCTGACCCAAGGGCTTCTGCTGTTGCAGGATTTCGGCTACCGCACGCCCAAGGGGAATTTTCAAATCCGTTTCCGCGCGGTACTCTTTGACGTAAAAGACTATTCCAACCGCATCTACGCCTACGAACCCGACGTGCTTTATGCGGCCTCGGCGCCCGCTTTCTACGGAAAGGGCTGCCGGCTGGCACTGCTGCTGAAACAGGAAATCGCGAGGGGGCTTTGGGTGGAGGCGAAATACGCGCACACCCTCTACGACGGGGTTCGGAAGACGGGCAGCGGAAACAACGAGGTGGAGGGGTTTTTCCTGCCCGAAATCAAGGTGCAGCTACGTTATACGTTCCGCGCGAAACGAAAATCGAGGTAAATTCGTATCTTCGCACACAATGAAAGTGAAGAAGAAGTTTTGGCGGACGCTTTTGACCGATGTCCGTCACAAATACAGATTTTCGGTAACCGACGAAAGTTTTCACGAAAAATTTTCGTTCCGTCTGTCGGGGCTCAACGTGCTTACCGTAGTGGCCGTCGCGACTATGCTCCTGATGGCCGCCACCGTATGTCTGGTGATTTTCACGCCCCTCAAAAAAATGGTGCCGGGCTATGTGAAACGCGAATGGGTGGAAAGCAGTCTCGACAACCGTCTGCGCATCGACTCGCTGCAATCGGAAATGGAGGCGCAGAGCCTTATGCTCCGGGTGCTCACGGCCACGCTTTCGGGAAAAATCCCCGCCGAGACAGGCATCGGCATCAAAGACTCGCTCAAACAATACGACAACCTGCCCTACCGCACCTCCGTGCAGGATTCTCTCCTGCGCCAAGAAATCGAAACCGCCGACCGCTATGTGGTGGAAACGCCCGCCGCGTTTTTGAGCGGACGCGACCCCGCGAGCAAGACATTCTCCGAGAACCTGCTTTTCTACAAACCCGTACAGGGCACGGTGATTTCGCATTTCGACTATAAGAAACAACATTTCGGCATCGACATCGAAACCGAGAACAATGCCGTGATAAAATCGGTTCTGGATGGCAATGTGGTGTTTGCCTCGTGGTCGCCCGACCGCGGTTATATCTTGGTGGTGGAACACGAAAACGACCTCATCTCGATGTATTCCTCGGCCTCCGCGCTCTTCAAGCGGGCGGGCGACTTCGTGCGGGCGGGCGAGGCTATCGGCATCGCGGGACGCTCCACCGAACACGGCACCGATTATCTGCACTTTGAACTTTGGTACAACGGTTCTCCCGTAGATCCCGAAAAGTACTTGATTTTATAAGGTTTTTCCGACAATGGCTCTCAACAATACTCCGCAGGACTTTCCGCAAAAGAAATTGGCGGTGCTGGGTTCCACCGGCTCTATCGGCACGCAGACGCTCGATGTGGTGCGCCAACATCCCGACTTATTCGCGATAGAGATGCTTTCGGCACAGAATCAGGCCGACAGCCTTATCGAACAGGCTTTGGAATTCAAGCCCAACATGGTGGTGATAGGCAACGAGGCGCTTTACGAAAAGGTGAACCAAGCCCTGAGCCACACCGACACCAAGGTTTTTGCAGGCAAGGAGTCGTTGGAGGAGGCCGCCTGTTGCGCGGAAGTGGACACGGTGGTGACCGCCTTGTCGGGCGCGGCGGGGTTGAAGCCCACGCTCAAAGCTATCGAGGCGAAGAAAAACATCGCCTTGGCCAACAAGGAGACCTTGGTGGCGGGAGGCGAACTGGTGTGCAGGGCCGCCCGCGAGCATCGGGTGCCGGTAATCCCCATAGACTCCGAACATTCGGCTATCTTTCAATGTCTTGCAGGAGAAGAATACAATCCCGTCGAGAAGATTTTCCTGACCGGCTCGGGAGGGCCGTTCCGCGGCAAGAAGCGCGATGAATTGGAGAACATCACACCCGCACAGGCCTTGAAACACCCCACGTGGTCGATGGGTCGGAAAATCACCATAGACTCATCCACCCTCATGAACAAGGGATTGGAAATGATCGAGGCCAAATGGCTTTTCGGCGTCAGACCCGAAGACATAGAGGTGGTGATACAACCCGAAAGCATCATCCATTCGATGGTGTCTTTCGCCGACGGTTCGGTAAAGGCGCAGTTGGGCGTTCCCGATATGAAAGTGCCCATTCAATACGCCCTCGCCTACCCTTTCCGCCCTGCCCTGGACACACCCCGCCTCAACTTCGCCGAATTGGGAAGCCTGCATTTCGAGAAGCCCGACACCGATACGTTCCAATGTCTCGCCCTCGCCTACCGCGCCATAGAGAAAGGCGGCAACATGCCTTGCATCATGAACGCGGCCAACGAAGTGGCGGTGGAGGCGTTCCTGAACGGAAAAATCTCGTTCTTGCAGATAGGCCGTCTGATAGAGAAAGCCATGCAGACCGTGGCGTTCTCCGCGCAAGTGCAACTCGGGGTCTTGGAAGAAACCGATGCGGCCACCCGCGATTTCTGCCGCAAGACCGTGGCTTCGGGAATTTCTTTTTAAATTTAAAATGAGCAGACCATGAACGCGCTCGTAATGATAGGACAACTGCTGTTGGGACTTTCTCTTCTGGTTTTCGTACACGAATTGGGACACTATCTTTTCGCCCGTCTGTTCGGCATCCGCGTGGACAAATTCTATCTGTTCTTCGATGCGGGGGGATTCAAGCTCCTGCACTTCAAAATCGGCGAGACCGAATACGGCATAGGCTGGATTCCTCTGGGCGGCTACTGCAAGATTGCGGGCATGGTGGACGAATCGATGGACAAGGAAAGCCTCAGGAAAGCGCCGCAACCCTGGGAATTCCGCAGCAAACCCGCCTGGCAGCGTTTCTTTGTGATTATCGGCGGGGTGCTCATGAACCTTATCGCGGGCATCATCATCTTTACCGCGCTTCTGCACAGACAGGGCGGTTATCTGCCTACGCAGGAGGTGAACCGCTACGGAATCTACGCCTATCCGTCGGGGCGCGCGTTGGGTTTCAAGACCGGCGACAGGATTATCGGCACGCACGAGAAAGCTCCGGAACGTTTTTCGGATGTGCTGCCGCAGAGTGTGCTGCTGGGCGGTGCGGTAAAGGTGGAACGCGGGGAGAGGACGTTATGGATCGACATTCCGGGTGACACATACAAAAGGTTGGCCGCCGACTCCTCGGGCTTCCCGTTGTTCGACATCACCAACTACCCCACCGTGGTGAAAGAGGTGGCCGAGGGGTCGGCGGCCTCGAAAGCTGGATTGCGAACGGGTGACAGAATCTTTGCCGTGGACGGAAAGGAAGCGCCTTCGTTCGGACAGTTCAAGGAATTTATGGCGGGCCGCCGGTGCGACAGTGTCCGTATGGACATCGTGCGCGAAGGCGACACGCTCGCACTGGCGGCCCGCACCGACAGCACCGGTCTGCTCGGTTTCTACACCGATTTTCCCTATACCTACGAGCGCTACACCACGGGCAGCGCCTTGCGCTACGGCACCACCGACGCGCTCAACCTGCTGTGGACGAACATCCGCGGCATAGGCAAGGTGATGAGCGGACAGGAGAAAGCGAGCGAGACCCTGCAAGGGCCTATCGGCATCGCTTCCGTCTACGGCCCGGTATGGAACTGGTTCCGTTTCTGGTATATCACGGGGATGCTCTCGCTGGTCCTGGCGTTCATGAACATCATCCCCATTCCCGGCCTCGACGGAGGACATCTGATGTTTACGCTCTACGAGATGATAACCCGCCGCAAGGTGAGCGACAAGGTGCTCGAAAACGCGCAGATGATCGGTATGATTCTGATTATGGCCCTGTTCGTATTTGTGATTTTCAACGACATAGGGCGGTTGCTTCACTAATTCTCCTCTTCTTTCTTCTTCAACTTCTCGCGACGGGCTTCCATTTCCGAAATGAAGGAGAACGGCGTGCGGTCGTCCATTTCGTCCTCGTCCTCGGAACCGTTGCGCTCCACATCGTGCACGAAAACGCTGTCCCCCGCATCGCCGCCGCCTAAGATCTTGGCGAAGAGATGCCGCACCACGCGCGATTTATCGACCAGAAGAATCATCAGCGAAACCCATGTAATGGAAAAAAGAATCGTGGCATAGGTGACGTTCTTGATGAACTCGCCCCCCGGAAGCCCGAGTTCCAAGGGCATGGAAGCCAACACGGCGGCGGCCAACCCCTTGGGTATCATCATCGCGATGACCGTCTTGTCGAAAGGGGTCGCCGTTTTGGGCGAGAAGAAACGCGCCACGAGGACACGCCCGAAAAACAGCACGACGGTGAGCAGGAGCCCCGCCAGAATCGCTTTCCAATCGCTGAACTCTATCGAAATGCCGATATAGACGAAAAAGAGGGTCTTGAGCAGGAACACCAGTTCGCCGAAAAACACCATTTCGGTCTTGTTGAGCTTGTGGCCCTGCCCGCCCATAATCTTGAGCAGCACACGGTTTTTGATCGTATCTATATTGGCCATCGTGATACCGAAGACCATAGCCGCGATAGCCCCGCTCCAGCCTAAGAAATTGGTGACGCCGTAGATGACGAACACAAAGGCGGGCGTGGTGAAAATGGAGTTCTGCAACTTGCGGATAGAGGTGATGATGCGCGACCACACCAAGGCGCCCGCGAAACCTAAAAGCCCGGCCAGGATAAAGGAAGAAAGCACGTTGCCCACCACATTGCCCACTTGCAGATGACCTATCTGCATGGCATCCATAAAAGCCAGGGTGAACACGATACACAATACATCGGTGGCCGCCGATTCCAGCACCAGCACCGTGCGCGATTCCTCGCTCACGTCCAGCATCCGCATCAAGGGAATGACCACCGCCGAGGAGGTGCCTCCCAGGATAGACCCCAACGTCAGGGCGCTCAACAGGTTCAGACCGAAACACCAACCTACCAGCGCGACAAGTCCCATAGAGAGGAAGAAACAACTGACCGTGAGGCTCATGGTGCTCTTCCAAGCCGACTGCAACACCTTGAAAGAAAGGCTTGTACCGCCCTCGAACAGAATAACCACCAGCGTCACGGCCACAAAGACAGGACCGCTCATACCCAAGCTGGAGGGGGACACCCAACCGAAGAGAGGGCCGAGTATCAAGCCTATGACGATAAGCAACAATACGTCGGGAATCTTCTTGCGGTTGTAGAGCGAGGCGAAGACGTGCGCCGAGAACACGAGGAGCCCTAAAAAAACCAAAGTCAAGTCTACATTCATATCTTATTCTCCCATATAGGTTTCCAACAATTCGCAACCCAACGTATCGGGATAGATGTCCACGATTTCGCACATGGCGGGAATCAGCACCAGTTCGCCCTGCTTGATTTCGACCGCCTTGCCGTCGGCCTTGATCACCGCCGCACCTTTGGTACACATATACACCACAAAGGAGTCGAGCCCCGTAAAGTCCTTTTCGATGCCCTGCATCAGGGGCAGGTAGTTGGTCTGAAAATAGGGGGTGTCGACCAAGGGCGTGGTCACGTTGGCGTGGGCGTGATAATCGGAACGGCCGGGGGCACCGTTGGGGTATTCCTTTTCGCTGAAACGGAGGGCTTTGAGCGCTTGTTCGAGATGAAGCTCGCGGGGCTTGCCGTCCATGCCAGGGCGGTTCCAGTCGTAGAGGCGGTAGGTGATGTCGCTCGATTGCTGGATTTCGGCCAAAAGGATACCTTTTCCGATAGAATGCACGGTACCGGCGGGAATATAGAACACATCGCCGGCATACACGGGAGCGGTCTTCAAGACGCTCTCGAGCTTGTTTTCCTGCAAGGCTTTGAGGTAGCGCATCTGATTGACACCCTCCTTGAAACCGCAGACAAGCCTGGCATCCGGTTCGGCCCGGCGGATGAACCACATCTCGTTCTTGCCCAGACTTTCCTCGCGTTCGCGGGCAAGGTCGTCATCGGGATGCACCTGCACGGAGAGGTCCTGCGCGGCGTCAATCCACTTGAACAGCAGGGGAAATTGCAGACCGTATTTCCGATAGATTTCCTCTCCCACCAAATCACCCATATAGACCTCGACCAAATCGACGAGTGTATTGCCCTCCAAAAAACCGTTGGCCACCACCGACTCGTCGCCGTCCATGCCCGAGAGCACCCAGGCCTCGCCGCAGTTGGGCAAATCGCCGTAGTTGAGACCCAATACCTTGCGGATATTCTCCCCACCCCATACTTTCTCTTTGAAAATGGGAAAGAATTTCAAGGGATAGAGGCTCCTCTCTTGGTCGTCTGCTTTCATTTGCTGTCTAATCTTTTATAAACCAAATATCTGAAACGTAAACCCGTGCGGGTATCGGTCTGCCATTCGCCGCATTCCTGCACCTGCCATTCCTCGGACCGGAGCGCGGGAAAGAACGTATCGGCCTCGAAATCGGCATCCACCTCGGTGATATAGGCCTTGGAACAAAAAGGCAGAAACTGTGCGTACACCCTGCCCCCGCCTATCACAAACGCTTCCTCGTCGGCAGGCAAGCACCGCAAGGCCTCCTCCACATTCCGCACACAGACCACATCGCCGCGCCGTTCTTCCGGCACCTGCAAATCTTCGGCAGAAGCCGTGGCCGACAGCACGATATGGAAACGGTCGGGCAACGGACGACGGGGAAAGGAAAGGTAGGTGGTGCGCCCCATAAGCACCGCATGGCCGCTCGTCACCGCCTTGAAGTGCCTGAGGTCTTCGGAAATGTGCCAAAGCAAATCGCCCGCCTTGCCGATGGCTCCATTCCGCGCCACCGCCACAATCACCGAAAGGTTCCTTATCGCCTTTTCCTGCATCATTCCGCTCCTTTTAGCGCACGATTATTTTCTGCACCCCGTTCTTGTGCATCGTTTGTATGCGCAGCACATAAAAGCCCACCGGCAGTGCACGCACATCGAACTCCATGCCGTTGAGTTGTTCGGCGTTATCGAACACGGTGCTCCGCAGAACCTCGCCGTTCATATTGAACAACTGCACGCCGCCGCGCCCCGTCTCGCCATAGGTCTGCACGAAGAAGCGGTCGGAGGCAGGATTGGGATAGACCGAAAATTGCAGTTCCTCGCGCGAGGCCACCTGTTCGTTGGCCACTTCGGGCAGAGAATCGTACATTTTGTTGTAGTACGCAATCAGATACGAGGCGATATAATACTGCGGATTGTAGGTATCCATACAATCCGGGCAAGTGGTTCCGGTCTTGCAGAGCGGATTGTGCGGATGGCAACGGTCCATGTACGATTCCTGAAAGATGAACCGCATTTCCAATTCCTTGCTGTCTATCTCTCCGGTCAAGTTGTAGTTGTAGCCCGGCGCAATCGCCCCCGGACACCAACCCGCCCTACTGTATTGCCAAGTGCCTCGCTGACCTGTACAGCCATCGGGATTGGGATTGCATTTCATCCAAGGCGCATGTTCGAAAGAAGTCCGGTTGGCCCAGATAGTATGCTTGGCATAATAGAATTCGGCAGCGTTGTTGGTATTGTTGTTACCCCAACCGTGCCCGGTGGTGACCACCTTGAGGTTCAGCGCCGCCGCACCGGCAGGCGTTTCCAGACGCAAGGTGTCCAAAGGTTGCAGGTCGGCAGGATCGCCGAACGGGAAATTGCCGTTCCAAAGAGGAATGATGCCCGTGTAAAGGTATTGGGGCAAACCTTTTTCAAATTCAAAATCGAGCGTGATGTCGTAGCCGCCCGTGCCCCATGTGTCGATAAACATCCGCATGGGTATCTCACCTTGCAGCCAGGACGAGAAATCGGTCACATCCAATTCGTGTTTGCAAGGCGCCCCGTAGGCGGTCGTGTAGCGGATAATCTCGCGCCACACACCGTCGGGCGTCTGCATTTCCACCCATGCCACCCGGTCCCAATCATCGCAACCTTCATCTGTCTGCGGGCATTGCATATCCAATTTGGCGACAATACGCCGATACGTGCCCACATGTTGCGGAAATACGACAACACCGCCATTGGTACGCCCCGGATCGGGGTAATTGATCAACATATGCTCAAAAGCACGCACCGTTCTCGATTCGGTGGCGCTGTCGACCTTGATTTTCCGCGTAAAGGACGTATCGCTGCCGTTGCTCGCCGAGGCATGGAAACGAACCGTAAACTCGCCGTAGCGCCCCGGGGTGAAATCGGCGCGCACGGTATTGTTCTTCTCGTTCCAGTGAGAAACCACGTCTTCGCCCTCCACTTCGATGCGCATGGCGGTGATACGGTTGAAAGCCGAACCGATTTCGGCCCTTGCCCAAAGCGGATAGACGAGGGTGTCGGCGGGCATGACAACGGCTTCGGATTCCACCACGGGGGTATAAAGCTGAACGCTATACAGCATAGGATTCTCCACCTGCACGCCGAACTTCTGACGGACGGGATAAAATTCCTCGTTTCCGTCCTGTATGGCTTCCAGCACCACCTCCCCTTCCGTTGCGTCCGGAAGCAGGAAGAAACCGCCGTCGCGTTCCAACAGGCGCGCCGCGCCCGAAACCAACGAGAACCTGACAGGCAACTGCGAAGAGGCCGTAGCCTTGAGGGAGACGGTATCCCCAGAGGAAACCAACGCCGGCAACGAGTCGACGTTCAGCAACTGGTTATGAAGCAAGATTTTGACTGCCGTATCTTCCAACACCCGCAATTCGGCGGTCTGTATCGCACGGTTCCAGGTATTGGCGTTGTCTATATACACAATCTTGACGAAACGCCCTTTGACGGCACCGAAAGACAGATCCTTGACGGACACGTCCGAAGCACTGTCCCAAAAGATGCTGCCCGATGCCTGCGCCTGCCCCCAATCGGCGGTGTCGTTCGACACATACACCGCGTAGTCCTGCAACTTGTCGCTGCTGTTGCTCGGATTGCAGAGATAGCGGATGCCGCATACCGGATGCACGGTATCCAGCTCCAGCACCATAGTGACCGGCAGAGGCGCGAGCACGGCGGTCTGGATGCCCCACCACGTTTCGGGCTTGTTGTCGAAGACCGCCCGCAACGGATGCGCCTCCAATTGGTTACTGACAGACAGAATCTTATAGGTCTTCGGATTTATTTCCGCCACTTGCGCGGAGAGGCTTCCCGAAAGAAACGCCGCCGCGCACACAGCCCAAAATCTTGCTTTCATCGTATCGGTATCGTTTACATTTCACAGGCATCGGCGCCCATCACTTCCACACCCGGAACGATTTTGCCGACCAAGCCTTGCAGCACCTTGCCGGGGCCCACTTCCACAAAGCGGGTGGCACCGTCGGCATACATGTTCTGCACGATTTTCGTCCAACGCACGGGCGAGGTGAGCTGCGCAATCAGATTGGCCTTTATCTTTTCGGGGTCGGTGTAGGGTTGCGCGTCCACATTCTGATAGACGGGACAGATAGGCGCAGCGAACTGCGTTGCCGCGATAGCCTCCGAAAGCTCCACACGGGCAGGTTCCATCAACGGCGAGTGGAAAGCCCCGCCCACCTTGAGCGGCAACGCACGTTTGGCTCCGGCCAACTTGCATTTCTCACAAGCCTCCTCGATACCTTTCATGCTGCCCGAAATCACCAACTGTCCGGGGCTGTTGTAGTTGGCCGGAACCACCACCTCGCCCGAAACGCCCGCGCAGATTTCCTCTATCTTCTCATCGGGCAGGCCGATAATGGCCGCCATCGTGGAGGGATTCTGCTCGCAAGCCTTCTGCATGGCGTTGGCCCGTTTGGAAACCAATACCAGAGCATCTTCGAACTTAAGCGCCTTGCCCGCCACCAGCGCCGAAAATTCGCCGAGCGAGTGACCGGCCACCATATCGGGCTTGAATTGCGGCAGACACGCCGCCCAAATCACCGAGTGAAGGAATACGGCGGGCTGGGTCACCTTGGTCTGCTTGAGGTCTTCGTCGGTGCCGGCAAACATGATATCGGTGATGTTGAAGCCGAGAATCTGATTCGCCTTGTCGAACAATTCCTTGGCTACGGGAAACTTCTCATACAAGTCCTTGCCCATGCCGGGATACTGCGCGCCCTGACCGGGGAAAACGTAAGCTGTCTTCATATCTTTCAAGTTTTTAGTATATATACTATAGTGTCACAAGGGACAAAATTACGAATTTTTGTTTTTTAGTTAAAAAAAGGTATCTTTGCCACCCTTAACAAAAGACATAACACCATGACAAAAGCGGAAGTAGTAGCCGCCATCTCAGAGAGAACCGGCATCGATAAAGTGACGGTTTTGGCGACGGTAGAAACCTTTATGGAAGTAGTGAAAGACACCATGACGCACGGAGAGAACATTTATCTCCGCGGCTTCGGTAGCTTCATTATCAAACAAAGAGCCAAGAAGACCGGGCAGAACATTACCAAGAGAAAGAGTATTGTGATTCCCGCTCACAAAATCCCGGCTTTCAAACCGGCCAAACCCTTCAAGGAAGAAGTGAAGAAGAAATTAAAAGTGAAATAAGATGCCCAGCGGTAAGAAACGTAAGAGACATAAGATGGCGATGCACAAACGCAAGAAACGTTTGCGCAAGAACCGTCATAAGAACAAATAGTCTGTTGATTATTTACGGTCGGAAAAGGGGCCTGCACAGGTGCAGGCCCCTTTTTTTATACCCTCTCCTCTTTTTTTCGTCCCGAAATTTGGCGGTTCTGAAAATATCACTACCTTTGCAGTGTACTATTTCACTAATACAGTAGTAAAACAGTACGGAAAAACAATATAAAACAATTAATAAACACAGCTTTATGATTACAATTAAGGACATGAGCTTTCGCTACGGAAAGCACCGCCTGGTGTTCGACCGTCTGAATCTGGAAATGAAAGCGGGCTATATCTACGGCCTCCTGGGCGAAAACGGTGTGGGCAAGACCACCTTGTTGCGGCTTTTGGCCGGCCTGCGTTTCCCCACGCAGGGAAGCGTGGAGGTGTTGGGCTTCACCCCCTCCCAACGCCGTGCCGAATTTTTGAGCGAGATCTATTACCTGCCCGAAGTCATCGATGCGGTGAACATAAGCATGCACCAATACGTAAAACTTTACGCGCCCTTCTACCCCCGCTTCGACCGCGGGCAGTTCAATCACTATCTGAACGAGTGGAACATCGATCCCCACCAGAAGCTGTCGCAATCCTCACACGGACAACAGAAAAAGGCCATGATGAGTTTTGCCTTGGCCTGCAACACGCGGCTTCTGTTGCTCGACGAACCCACCAACGGCATGGACATTCCCTCCAAGGGCATCTTCCGCCGTCTTCTGGCACAGGCCGCGGGCGACGACAAATGTTTTGTGGTTTCCACCCATCAGGTGCGCGACTTGGAGAACCTCATCGATCCCATCCTCATTCTTGAGAAAAATCAAGTGTTGCTCAACAACACCGTCGAGGAAATCACCCAAAAACTCTGGTTCGGCGTCAAGAGCGAGAAATCCGACCACGACCTCTACCGCGAGGAGTGCATCGGCGGCTATGCGGTGGTGGACTACAACGACCGTCACGAAGAAAGTCATCTGAATATCGAGATGCTTTTCAACGCCGCCATCCAAAACAAATCGCTCTTCAAGAGAATGTTTATCGAAGAACAACCCAAGCCCCATTCGGATTTCGCCGAACAGATGCGGCAGAAACTCTACGAAGCGCACGAGTAAAATCACGGAGAATCCATCATCAAAAAACTTACAATCATGAACAACATAATTTCTTTAAGACGTATAGGCCTGTTGCTCCGCAACGAATTTTCAAAAAACGGAAGGTCCTATCTTATCCTCGCTTCGGCATTGGTGGGACTGTATATCCTGTCGGGGGTCTTTGAGGGACCCGCCGGCCTGCAAGGCATAGCCTCCTCAGGGTTCACCATGTATATCTCCATCGTGACCATCATGCTGCCCTTCGCCACCTACAACAATCTTTTCCATCCCGTAAAAGGATTGAACGCCACACTTTTGCCGGCAAGCAACGAAGAAAAATATCTCACGGCCTTTCTGCAATGTGCGGTGGCTTTCCCCTTGGGAATGATCTTGCTTGCCTGGATTCTGACTTTGTTGGGCGCGTTGTTGACGGGCCACAACGAAGTGATATGGAACATCGGGAACCTCTTTGTGGACAGCGACAGCGCCTCGAGTTCGTTCAGCCTCGGCTTCTTTGATTCGGATTTCTGGAAAATCATCGCCTGTCAAAGCTTTACCTTGTGGGCCGTGCATTTCTTCAAGTCACGGAAATTCTGGAAAGCCTTCCTTACATGGGTCTGTGTTTCCGTCTCGCTTCTGATTATCGGAAGCATCGCCATGGTGCGCCTGCTCAAATACAAGAACATGTCGTATGATTTTGTGGGCAGCACAAGGTTCGAACATATCCTCTACGTGTTCATCACCATCATCGTGCCTCTCGGTCTGTGGATATGGGGATATTTAAAGATGAAAAGGCAACAGTTTTAAAGGCTGCGTTATGGAATTCAAGTCAGACAAGGCCATATTCGAGCAGATAGCCGAATATGTGTGCGAAAAGATACTCAGAGAGGAATTCAAGCCCGAAGACAAGATGCCTTCCGTGCGCGAATTTGCCGTGAGCCTTACCGTCAATCCCAATACGGTGATGCGTGCCTACGAACACTTGGAACGTCACGGCATCATCTACA
>CAZEOJ010000018.1:0-18316 GCA_964513825.1 uncultured Bacteroidaceae bacterium | reverse complement strand
AAATTGATATACAGATTCAGGAAAGCGAAATTTCCCGTCTTCACCTCATCCTGCCAATAATACGCCAACATATCGGGATTGTAGCCATCGCCGTAGTAGGCCGTGTTGTACATCACCTCCACCCCGATATGGATCTCGGCGATGTTCTTGACCGGAATGATGCCGTACACACTCTCCTGCATACTGAACAAAGGCAGATGCAGATAACGGCTGTCCGAACTGTAGGCCAGCATCAGCAGATTGTCCCACCCCACATAACGCCCGATACGCGCGTTCTTTCCCGCCGTCACATTCACGAGCCAGAACGCATCCTCCGCCTGCACCGGCCCGTCCTTCTTCAAGAACGTATAGTTTTGCAGAAACCCCGCCTTGGCACGCATCCACCACCCCCTGTACGCAAAGTCCACCTGCGCGTAAGCCTCGATGTTCTTCTTCCAGTCGTAATCCCAGAAATAGTGGTTGGAAGCATGATAGGAATAGATCCAGTCGGGCGAGAAACGGTTCACCCCCACCTTCACCTCCACCCCCTCGCGCTTGGAGAGCGTGCGCTCGCGGTCGTTCCTGAAAAGATACTTGAACCGCACGTTGCCGCTGAAATCGTATTGATTGTAGCCCCCGAAGCCGAAATCCGCATAGGCATCCAACACAAAACGGTCGGCGAAATCCACCTGTATCTCGGCGAAAGGAAACCACTGCACCCAATCGTAGAACCGTATCATGTCGCGGAAACGCACATACTCGTTGCGCACCCCCGCCGCCACCTTGAAACGGTAGCCGAACGGAATGTACTCCATATCCGAACTGCTGTAAAAAAGACGGTTGCTCACCTTGAGCATCTTCACCGTATCGTCGCTCCGCCCCGCGTTCAGAAAGAAATCCTCGTAGAAACCGTCGGCGGGCGAGGTCTGGTCGTTGTAGGAGAACTTATAGACACTCAGGTCGAAATCGTGCGTCAGATAGCCGTAGCTGCGGTTGTTCTCGGCGATGGAGTCCTTCTGATTGTCGTAGAAATGATAGGAATGCTTGGCGAACACCCGGTGCTCGCGCCACCGGCTCTGCCCCGAAGCCATGTGGACGGGAATACGCAGACGGTTCGTCTCTATATTCCGCGTAAAGAGCGAATCGGCGCGGATGCCGCCGTTCTCGCCCACCTTGGCCACGTTGTAGATATAGGCCATCATCAGGCGGTATTTGGCGTCGCGCGTGATGTAGTTGCCCCCGAAACGCACGTTGTACTGCGTGCTGCGGCTGTTGTTGTAGGCCCCGTACACGTCATACACCCGGAAATCCGCGCCGAGGTTCAGCCCCCGCGCCACATTCTGATAGTGCGTGGCATTGAACAGATTGAGATTCTTGCCGAAATTGTTGACGAAATAGAGGTAGGTGTAGGGCGTCTTCGTCTGCAGGAAAGGCGTGTTCTCCTTGGTGTAGAACCACGACGAGAAAGGATTTTTCTTGAACGTGAACCCCGACGAGGCGGCGGGACAGAATTCCAGCGCCTGGTCGGGCATACCCAGACTGCCGCGCGAATTGCGGAAGTCGTGGTGCTGATAGGTGGCATCGAAAATCTGGAATCCGTCCAAGGGATAGCGCATCGTGTCGAAGACCGGAAGCCCGCTCTGCATCGCGTAGTCGAAATAACGCACCGTCTCGCCCTTGCTCCGGGCCATGCCGAGCAGTTTGGCACGGCGCGCGGAGTCGCGTTGCTGCTGCGGCGTAAGCGGCATGTAGGTGCTCTCGTCGGCCGCCGTCGGGGTGGAGAAAATCCCCGCGTCCGAAGGGTCGGAAGGAGGAATCACCTCGGTGGAAGTCTGCTGCGAGCGTGTCTGCACGTCCTCGACGGGAACCTGCGCCGCCGCGATTCCCGCGCCCAACGCAAAAGCAAACAGAACAGGCAGGAGGCGCATGGCGGTCTTACGAAAGTTTAAAGGCTATGTACTTGATCTTCCTCCCCTCCGCCAACCACCGTTTCTCGTAGAAAGTCTGCACCCGCGCCGCATCGCCGAAATCGGACGTCTCGGCATACAGGTCGGCCGTGTTGTGGAGGATTTCGTAGCCGGCAGGCTCCACCACCTCGTGCAGACAGTATTCGTACAGATCGGTGTCGTCGGTTTTGAGGTGAATCACCCCCCTGCCCTCGGGCAGCACCTTGCGGTAACGGTCGAGAAAGACGGGCGAACACAGGCGTTTGCGAGGCTTGGAGGGTTGAGGGTCGGGAAAGGTGATCCAGATTTCCGAAATCTCGCCGGGGGCGAACACACGGTCTAAGAATTCGGCGCGGGTGCGCACGAAAGCCACGTTGGCGATGCCCTCCTCGAGCGCGGTCTTGCAACCCCGCCACAGACGGGCCCCCTTGATGTCCAGCCCCACGTAGTTCTTCCCGGGCGAGAGACGGGCCAGTCCCACCGTATAATCCCCCTTTCCGCAACCGATTTCCAACACCACGGGAGCGGTGCGGGGATAATACGCCCCGTTCCACTTTCCCCGCAACGGACTTTCCCACGGTTCTATGGTGGCGGGATACTGGAAGAGATTGCCGAAGCTCAGGTTCTCTTCGAATCTGGCAAGTTTATTCTTCCCCAAAACGTATCACTTGGTGTAGATCCAACAATCCATTTTCTTGTTGTCGCGGATGTCGGTACGGGCGGCCATCGCCTCCTCGCGGGTGGCGCAGGTCTTCACGCTCACGTAGTGCATTTCCTTCTCCTCGTTATACAGCACCGTGGCGCTCAATCCCGACTCCCGCAGCTTCTTCGCCTGACCGAAAGCGTTGGCCTCGTCGCGGAAACCGCCCACGATGATATAGAAACGGCCGGGCTGCGGTTTCACGGCCGCAATCTGCGAGCCTTCCGCCGTCTTCTGGGCGGGCTTGGCGGCGGGTTTCTCCGCGGGTTTGGTAACGGGTTTCTCCGCAGGTTTGGCGGCGGGCTTGGTGCTGGCCAGCGGTTTGGGCGAGGCCTTCGCGGCCTTTTCCGCCTCCTTCTTCTCTTTCTCGCCGGCGATGATCTGCTGCTCCACGGCCTTGTTCTCCTCGGCTTTCTTCATCTCGGTCTCGGTGGCGGAGGTCATCTCGTCCTCGTAAATCATCCCGTCCACATTCTCCTCCAACTCCGCCTCATCCATAGCAGGCAGACCCATCTGCACGGCCTTGGGTTCGGCCCCTATGCCCAGCATGTCGCGGCGTATGGGGGTGACGGAAAACATCAGCACGCACAGCACCACCACGGCGCAGAGCGCGATAAACCACCAGCGCGTGTAGAAAGGCTCCTCGTCCCTTCTTTCGGGCCGCACGGGCCTTTCCTGCGGCCTGGCCGGGCGGTTGCCGGAGCCGGCCAAGGAAATGGCCTTTCCCGAACCGCCCGGATTGGGCACGGCGCGGGGCTTGGGTTTCTCGATAGTCGGACGGTTGTGCTGGGGACGTTTGATAGGCGGCAACACCAAACGTTCGGGTTGCGCCGTGCCCACCGGTTCCGGCGCAGCCGGAGCCGGGGCCGCAGGCTTGACGGGCTCCGCCACGGGAGCCGCAGCGGGAGCGGCGGGACCTTCCAGGCCGAAATGGGCGTCGTTCTCGCTTCCCTGCGTCACATACGGATTGAAGTTCACGCGGTCCTGCTCAATCACAAAGGTTCCCACGCCGTCCACGTTCACCATGCCGGCTTCTTTGAGTTCCTGCAAGAGTCCGCGCACCCAGGATTCCATTTCCTGCCGCACTTCGTCCTCGGTCATATTTTCTTCGAAAGCGATGAAATTCAGAAACGCCTTGTCGTTGGGCGTCACTTCTTTGAAAAGGATACAGGCCTTTCCGCCCTTCTGTCCTGCATAGAACACACCCAATCCCGGAACAGCGGCCTCCATGGCGGGCTGTTCGGTCAAAAAACGTTTCAAGTATTCGGTAACTTTCATATCCTTCTGTTTTTTTTAAATCTTTTCTCTATATTAATATAAAAACACGCCGTCTTTTAGAACAACCCGTTTATCTGCGCGTCAATCCGCTCGATGATCGAACCCAAGTCCTCGGGCTTGTTGCGGAAATCCAGATCGTCCACGTCCACAATCAGCAGCTTGCCCTGCGTGTAGTGCTTGATCCACTCCTCGTAGCGCTCGTTCAGGCTTTTGAGATAGTCCAGACGGATGCCGTCCTCGTAGTCCCTGCCCCGCAGCTGAATCTGCCTTACCAACGTGGGCACCTCCGCACGCAGATACACCAACAGGTCAGGCGCCTGGATAAAGGAGTTCATCAGCTCGAACAACGACACGTAGTTCTCGAAATCGCGCGTGGTCATCAGGCCCATCGCATGGAGGTTGGGCGCAAAGATATAGGCGTCCTCGTAAATCGTCCTGTCCTGGATGATGTTCTTGCCTTTCTTGCGGATATCGAGAATCTGACGGAAGCGCGTGTTGAGGAAGTAAATCTGAATGTTGAACGACCAGCGGCGCATATCCTCGTAGAAACTGTCCAGATAGGGATTGTCGTCCACGGCCTCATACATGGGCTTCCACTTGTAGTGCTTTGCTAAAAGTCCTGTAAGTGTGGTCTTTCCTGAGCCGATATTACCGGCGATGGCCAAGTGCATCATGGTTCAAAAAATTATAAAATCCGCAACTGCGTACAAAGTCGTAAAGATACGAATAAGGTAGGAGCAAAGCAAAAAAAATACCCCGAAACCTTACGGTTCCGGGGTATCCTTTCCCTTTCCGCCTCCGCCTCAGGCCTCCGCCGGAGGAATGTTCATATAGGCGGGCGTCGCGTTGGGTTCCGGCTCGGTAATCGTTCCGAAAACACTCTCGTATTTACGGACGTTGTCGGCCAAAGCCCGCATCAGACGCTTGGCGTGCTGCGGGGTCAGAATCACCCGCGATTTCACCCTCGCCTTCTCCACACCCGGCATCATACGGATAAAATCCACGATGAATTCGGCCTGCGAATGGGTAATCAAGGCCAAGTTGGCATACATGCCCTCGGCCACCTCGGCGGGCAGCTCAATCTGCAGTTTCTTTTCTTCCTTTTCCATCTCAGTTCTCTTTATCCACGTTCAGCAAGGCTTCGTATTCGTCCTTCGAATACACCACGTTTCCGCGATATTCGTTCAGACCCGTACCGGCGGGAATCAGGTGACCCACCAACACGTTTTCCTTCAAGCCTTCCAGATAGTCCACCTTGCCGTTGATGGCGGCGTCGGTAAGCACCTTGGTGGTTTCCTGGAACGAAGCGGCCGAGAGGAAGCTCTTTACCTGCAACGAAGCGCGCGTGATGCCTTGCAGCACCTGACGGGCCACGGCGGGTCGCGCGTCGCGCACTTCCACCAGTTTCATGCCCTTGCGGCGCAATACCGAGTTCTCGTCGCGCAAGGCGCGGGCCGAAAGAATCTGCCCGGCCTTCACCGTTTCGGAGTCGCCGGCATCCACCACCACTTTCTCGCCGTAGATCTTGTCGTTCTCTTCCACAAAATCCACCTTGTTCACCATTTCGCCTTCCAGGAAATTGGTATCGCCCGGATCCAGCACCTCCACCTTGCGCATCATCTGACGCACAATCACTTCAAAGTGCTTGTCGTTGATCTTCACACCTTGCAGACGGTATACTTCCTGAATCTCGTTCACGATATATTCCTGCACCTTCATCGGGCCCTTGATGGCCAGGATGTCGGCCGGCGTAACGGCGCCTTCCGAAAGCGGTGTACCCGCCTTCACGTAGTCGTTTTCCTGCGCCAGAATCTGCTTGGAGGTGGGAATGAGATACGACTTCACATCGCCCATACGCGAGGTAAGGATAACCTCCTTGTGTCCGCGCTTGAGCTTCTTGCCGAAGCTTACCACACCGTCGATTTCGGCCACAATCGCGGGATCGGACGGGTTGCGCGCCTCGAACAGTTCCGTAACGCGGGGCAGACCGCCCGTGATGTCGCCCGACTTGCCGAACGAACGGGGAATCTTTACCAGAATGTCACCCGCCTTGATCGTCATATCGTCTTCCAACTGCACGTGCGCGCCCACGGGAATGTCGTAGATCTTGAGCACCTCGCCGTTCTTGTCCACGATGTTGATGGCGGGCGTCTTGGATTTCTGACGCGATTCGATGATCACCTTGTCCTTGTAACCGGTCTGTTCGTCCGATTCCTCGCGGTAGGTGACGTTCTCGAGCAGGTTCTGCAACGAAACCTTACCGGCCACTTCCGAAACGATGACGGCGTTGTAGGGATCCCAGTCGGCGATCTTGGTGCCGGCCTTCACCGCATCGCCGGGCTGCACGTAGAGCGAAGCGCCGTAGGGGATGTTGGTGTTGGTGAGCACCGAGTGCGTGTTGGGGTCCACCAGACGCATTTCGGCCGAACGGCCGATAACCACCTGATGCTTGCCTTCGTCGGTCTTGTAGTCCACCGCACGCAGTTCATCGATTTCCACGATACCGTCGTATTTGACGGTGATGTTGGAGTTGATGCCGGTATTGCCGCCGGCCACACCGCCCACGTGGAACGTACGCAAGGTAAGCTGCGTACCGGGCTCGCCGATGGACTGGGCGGCGATGACACCCACCGCCTCGCCTTTCTGCACCATCTTGTTGGTGGCCAGGTTGCGGCCGTAGCACTTGGCGCAAACCCCGTGCTTCGACTCGCAGGTAAGCACCGAACGGATTTCCACTTCCTCGATCGGCGATTCCTCGATTTCCTTGGCGATGTCTTCGGTGATTTCCTCGCCCGCCTTCACAATCACTTTGCCGGTCTGCGGATGAATCACGTCGTCTATCGTGGTGCGACCCAAAATTCTTTCGTAGAGCGATTCCACCACATCGTCGTTCTTCTTGAGCGCCGTGGCGATCAAGCCGCGCTGCGTGTGGCAGTCTTCTTCCGAAATGATGACGTCTTGCGAAACGTCCACCAGACGGCGGGTCAGATAACCGGCGTCGGCGGTCTTCAAGGCCGTGTCGGCAAGACCCTTGCGGGCACCGTGCGTGGAAATGAAGTATTCCAATACCGAAAGGCCTTCCTTGAAGTTCGAAAGAATGGGGTTCTCGATGATTTCACCGCCGCTGGCACCCGACTTCTGAGGCTTGGCCATAAGGCCACGCATACCGCACAGCTGACGGATCTGCTCCTTGGAACCACGCGCGCCCGAATCCAACATCATGTAGACAGGGTTGAAGCCCTGACGGTCGGACGACAGCTGCTGCATCACCGCGTTGGTGAGCTTGTTGTTGGTATGTGTCCAGATGTCGATGATCTGGTTGTAGCGTTCGTTGTTGGTGATGAAACCCATGTTGTAGTTGTTCATCACCTCGTCCACGTCGTTGTTGGCCTTGGTGATGAGTTCCTCCTTCACCTGCGGGATGATAACGTCGCCCAGGTTGAACGAGAGACTGCCCTTGTAGGCGGTGCGGTATCCCATGCTCTTGATGTCGTCGAGGAACTTCACCGTGCGCGACATGCCGCATTTCTTGAGCACGTCGGAGATGATGTCACGCAACGACTTCTTCGTCAGCAGTTCGTTGATGAAGCCATATTCCTGCGGAACCACCTGGTTGAACAGGATACGTCCCACCGTGGTCTCGAGCAGATAAGGCTTGCCCTTTTCGTCTGTCAGGCGGATCTTCACCCATGCGTGCACATCCACCATGCCCTCGTTGTGGGCGATGATGGCTTCCTCGGCCGAATAGAACACCGAACCCTCGCCTTTCACCACAAACTCCTTGTCGGTCTTGCGGCCTTTGGTCAGATAATACAGACCCAAGACCATGTCCTGCGAAGGCACCGTGATAGGCGCACCGTTGGCGGGGTTGAGGATATTGTGCGAGGCCAGCATCAACAGCTGGGCTTCCAGAATGGCGGCGTTGCCCAGAGGCACGTGCACAGCCATCTGGTCACCGTCGAAGTCGGCGTTGAAGGCCGTACAGCACAAGGGGTGCAGACGCATGGCCTTGCCCTCTATCAACTTGGGCTGGAACGCCTGGATACCCAGACGGTGCAGGGTCGGGGCACGGTTCATCAGAACGGGATGACCTTTCAATATGTTTTCAAGGATATCCCAAACGATGGGATCCTTGCGTTCTACGATTTTCTTGGCCGACTTGACGGTCTTGACAATGCCGCGTTCCAACATCTTGCGGATGATGAACGGCTTGTACAATTCGGCGGCCATGTCCTTGGGAAGACCCATTTCGTTCATCTTCAAATCGGGGCCTACCACGATGACCGAACGGCCGGAATAGTCCACACGTTTACCCAAGAGGTTCTGACGGAAACGTCCCTGCTTTCCTTTCAGGCTGTCCGACAGAGATTTGAGCATACGCGTACCCTCGCTCTTGGAAGAACGGGCCTTGCGCGAATTGTCGAACAACGAATCCACGGCTTCCTGCAACATACGCTTCTCGTTGCGCATAATCACATCGGGAGCCTTGATTTCGATGAGTTTTTTGAGTCGGTTGTTGCGGATGATGACGCGACGATACAGATCGTTCAGGTCGGAGGTGGCGAAACGTCCGCCGTCGAGGGGCACCAAAGGCCGCAGATCGGGCGGAATGACGGGAATCACCTTCATGATCATCCATTCGGGACGGTTCTCGATGCGGGTCTGCGATTCGCGGAAAGCCTCCACCACGTTGAGGCGTTTCAAGGCTTCCTGCTTACGCTGTTGCGAGGTCTCGTTGTTGGCCTTGTCGCGCAACTCGTAGGAAAGCGATTCCACATCGATTTCCTTCAACAGATCGTAGAGAGCCTCACCGCCCATCTTGGCGATGAACTTGTTGGGATCCTCGTCGTCGAGCAACTGGTTGTCGGCGGGCAGGGAGTCGATAATGGCGTAATACTCCTCGTCCGAAAGGAACTGCAATTTCTCGATGCCGTCCTTGGCCTTGATACCGGGTTGAATCACCACATACTTCTCGTAGTAGATGATCGATTCCAGTTTCTTGGTCTGGATGCCGAGCAAAGCCCCGATCTTGTTGGGCAGCGAACGGAAGAACCAGATATGCGCCACGGGCACCACCAGCTGGATGTGCCCCATACGTTCGCGACGCACCTTCTTTTCGGTCACTTCCACACCGCAACGGTCGCAGACAATACCCTTATAGCGAATTCTCTTATACTTTCCGCAATGACATTCCCAGTCTTTGGTGGGACCGAAAATACGCTCACAGAAAAGCCCGTCACTTTCCGGCTTGTAGGTACGATAGTTAATCGTCTCCGGTTTGGTCACTTCGCCGTGCGAACGTTCCAGAATCGTTTCGGGCGAAGCGAGGCTTACCGTGATTTTATTGAAGTCCAGCACTACCGGACCTTCTTTCTTCAATGCCATATCTTGTATTGAATTATATTACAACTAAATTCTATTTCGAGAAGGTGATTTCCAAGCCCAAGCCACGCAATTCGTTCACCAGAACGTTGAACGATTCGGGAATGGAGGGCGTAGGCATATTCTCACCTTTCACAATAGCTTCGTAGGTCTTGGCACGTCCGACCACGTCGTCCGACTTCACGGTCAGCACTTCTTGCAGGATATTGGCCGCACCGAAGGCTTCGAGCGCCCAGATTTCCATTTCACCGAACCTCTGACCGCCGAACTGCGCCTTACCGCCCAGAGGCTGCTGGGTGATGAGCGAGTACGGTCCGATCGAACGGGCGTGCATCTTGTCGTCGATCATGTGGTGGAGCTTGATCATATAGATATAGCCCACGGTGGCCGGCTGGTCGAAACGTTCGCCCGTCTCGCCGTCGTAGAGGTAGGTGCGGCCGTAGCGCGGCAGACCCGCCTTGTCGGTATAGGCGTCGATTTCCTCGGGCATGGCGCCGTCGAAGATAGGCGTGGCGAATTGCAGGCCCAGCTTCTTGCCGGCCCAACCCAGCACGGTTTCGTAAATCTGACCCAGGTTCATACGCGAAGGCACACCCAGAGGGTTGAGCACGATGTCCACCGGCGTTCCGTCGGCCAGGAAAGGCATATCCTCGGCACGCACGATACGCGCCACGATACCCTTGTTTCCGTGACGGCCCGACATCTTGTCGCCGATCTTGAGCTTGCGCTTCTTGGCAATCGTGACCTTGGCCATCTGCACGATACCGCCGGGCAGTTCATCGCCCACGGTAGCCACGAACTTGTCGCGCTGGAAACGTCCGAAAATCTCGCGATACTTGATGTTGTAGTTGTTGAGCAGACGTTTCACGCAATCGTTGATTTCCGCGTTGGACGTCCAGTCCGAAGGATTGATCGTCTGGTAATCCAAATCGGTCAAGGCTTTCGCCGTGAAACGGGCCTTCTTCACAATCACCTCTTCCTTGAGGTTGCTGTAGACACCCGCCGAGGGCGTGGAGCCCAGAATGGAAAGGAGTTTTTCCACCAGGCGGGCTTTGAGCGCCTGACTTTCCTTGGTGAATACCTTTTCGAGTTCCTTTACCGTATCCTTGTCTTTGGCCTTGCCCTTGCGGTCCTTGATAGAGCGGCTGAACAGACGTTTGCCGATCACCACACCCGTCACCGAAGGCGGCGTCTTGAGCGAGGCATCCTTCACGTCGCCCGCCTTGTCGCCGAAAATGGCGCGGAGCAGTTTTTCCTCGGGCGTGGGGTCGGATTCGCCCTTGGGCGTAATCTTACCGATCAGGATATCGCCTTCCTTCACCTCGGCGCCCACACGGATAAGACCGTTGCTGTCGAGGTCTTTGGTGGCTTCCTGACTCACGTTGGGAATATCGTTGGTCAATTCCTCCATGCCGCGCTTGGTCTCGCGCACGTCCATCGTGTATTCGTCCACGTGGATGGAGGTGAAGAAGTCGTTCTTGATAGCGTTCTCGCTGATGACGATGGCGTCCTCGAAGTTGTAACCCTTCCAAGGCATGAACGCCACCATGAGATTGCGTCCCAACGCCAGCGAGCCGTCTTTGGTGGCGTAGCCCTCGCAAAGCACCTGTCCTTTCTTCACCTTGTCGCCCTTACGGACAATCGGCGAAAGGTTGATGCACGAACTTTGGTTGGTACGCTGGAACTTGGTGAGGTGATAGGTCTTCTCGTCCTCGTCGAAGCTCACCAGACGGTCGGTATCGTCCATATCGTAGCGGATGGTGATGGTGGTGGCGTCCACGTAGGTAACCACCCCGTCGCCCTCGGCATTGATGAGCACGCGGGAATCCTGCGCCACATAAGGCTCCAGACCCGTACCCACGATAGGCACTTCGGGATTGAGCAGAGGCACGGCCTGACGCATCATGTTCGAACCCATCAAGGCACGGTTGGCGTCGTCGTGTTCCAGGAACGGAATCAACGAAGCGGCGATGGAGGCGATCTGGTTGGGAGCCACGTCCATCAGCGTGACCTGCTCGCGGTCCACAATGGGGAAGTCGGCCAGGTGGCGCACTTTGAGACGGCTGTCGCGGATAGTGCCGTCTTTCTCGATAGGCGTGCTGGCCTGCGCGATGATATGGTCTTCTTCTTTTTCGGCGGTCAGGTAGACCGGTTCTTCGTTGATCTTGACCTTGCCGTTCTCCACTTTGTAGTACGGCGTCTCGATAAAGCCCAGCTTGTCGATGACCGCATAGCAGCACAACGACGAGATAAGACCGATGTTGGGGCCTTCGGGCGTCTCGATCGTACACAGACGACCGTAGTGCGTGTAGTGAACGTCGCGCACCTCGAACCCGGCGCGTTCGCGGCTCAGACCTCCGGGACCCAGGGCGGAGATACGGCGTTTGTGCGTAACCTCCGAAAGCGGGTTGGTCTGGTCCATGAACTGCGAAAGCTGATTGGTGCCGAAGAAAGAGTTGATGACCGAACTCAAAGTCTTGGCATTGATCAGGTCTGTCGGCGTAAACACCTCGTTGTCGCGCACGTTCATACGCTCGCGGATAGTGCGGGCCATACGGTTCAGACCCACGCCGAACTGCGCGTAGAGCTGTTCGCCCACGGTGCGGATACGACGGTGGCTCAGGTGGTCGATATCGTCCACCTCGGCGTGCGAGTTGATGAGCTTGATAAGGTGCTTGATGATGCAGATGATGTCCTCTTTGGTAAGCACGCGCGTCTCGAGCGGAATGTTCAATTCCAGCTTGCGGTTGATGCGGTAGCGTCCCACCTCGCCCAAATCGTAGCGCTTGTCCGAGAAGAAAAGCTTTTCGATAATGCCGCGCGCCGTTTCTTCGTCAGGCGGTTCGGCGTTGCGCAGCTGCCTATAGATGAATTCCACCGCTTCCTTGGCGTTGTTGGCGGCGTCTTTCTGCAAGGTGTTGAAGATGATGGAGCAGTCCATGTGGTCCTCGCGTTCCTCCTGATGCAGAAGAATCGACTTGATGCCGGCATCCACGATAAGGTCGATGTGGCTTTCCTCCAATTCGGTCTCGCGGTCGATAAGCACCTCGGTACGCTCGATCGAAACCACCTCACCGGTGTCTTCGTCCACAAAGTCTTCCACCCACGTGCGTACCACACGGGCGGCCAACTTGGAACCGATATATTTTTTGAGACCCGCGCGCGATACCTTCACTTCTCTCGCCAGGTCGAAAATTTCGAGAATGTCCTTGTCCGTCTCGTAACCTATGGCACGCAGAAGCGTGGTGATAGGCAACTTCTTCTTACGGTCGATATAGGCGTACATCACGTTGTTGATGTCGGTGGTGAATTCCATCCACGAACCCTTGAACGGAATGATGCGCGCCGAATAAAGCTGCTGCCCGTTGGTGTGGTAGCTGGTGCCGAAGAACACACCGGGAGAACGGTGCAACTGCGAAACGATAACCCTTTCCGCACCGTTGATGATGAACGAACCACCGGGAGTCATGTAAGGAATCATACCCAAGTAAACCTCTTGGATGATGTCCTTGAAGTCCTCGTGATCGCTGTCGGTGCAGAAGAGTTTGAGCTTGGCCTTGAGGGGCACGCTGTAAGTGAGCCCTCTGTCCAAACACTCCTCTATGCTGTAACGGGGAGGATCGATGAAATAATCCAGAAACTCCAGAACAAAATTGTTCCGGGCGTCGGTAATGGGAAAATTCTCGGCAAAAACCTTGTAAAGCCCTTCGTTGACACGATTTTCGGGATTGGTTTCCAACTGAAAAAAGTCCTGGAAGGACTTTAATTGGATATCAAGAAAATCAATATGCTCGGCCGGGCGGGTCGATGCAAAATTTATCTTTTTAACAGCCTTTGTCGTCAAAGTAGTATGGTTTTAAATAAGACGATGGAACCTCTAGCCCCTCTTGGCTCAATACACAAAACACGAGGGGGCGGCATTCTTGCCGTACCCCCTCATGTTCGGAAATACGGAAGCGGAAATTACTTCATCTCCACTTCGGCACCGGCTTCTTCCAAGCTCTTCTTCAAAGCTTCGGCTTCGGCCTTGCTGATGCCTTCCTTGACGGTCTTGGGAGCACCGTCAACCAATTCCTTGGCTTCTTTCAAGCCGAGGCTGGCCAATTCTTTCACCAATTTAACCACGGCCAATTTGTTGGCGCCACCCGACTTCAAGATAACGTCGAAGTGCGTTTTTTCTTCGGCGGCACCACCGGCAGCGGCACCACCGGCAGCGGGAGCCGCAACGGCTACAGCGGCGGCAGCGGGTTCGATGCCGTATTCATTCTTCAATACGTCGGCCAGTTCTTTAACTTCCTTTACGGTAAGACCAACCAATTGTTCTGCGATAGCTTTAATATCTGCCATTGTTTTGACTTTTTAAATGGTTTCTAAAAATGTTTGTTTGTTTTGGTTTTTTACCTTGTTCAGCGATTAAGCCTGTTCCGGTCTTTCGGAGAGCGCCTTCACCACGCCGGCCACCGTGTTGGGAGCCGATTCCAAAGAACCCAGTACATTCTGCAAGGGCGATTGGAGCAGGGTGATGATTTCCCCGATAAGTTCGTTCTTGGATTTGATCTGAACCAACGCATCCAGACTGGCGTCGCCCAAGTAGAAGGATTCTTCCACATACGCACCCTTGAGTACGGGCACTTCCGAACGCTTTCTGAATTCCTTGATGATCATCGCGGGAGCCTTGTTGACATCCGAAAGCATGATGGCCGTGGTGCCTTTCAACACCGGCATCAGTTCCGAATAGTCGGTTCCCGTCTTTTCCAAGGCTTTTCTAAGCAAGGTATTCTTCACCATTATCAACTTGACGCCTTGACGGAAGCAGGCACGTCTCAGATTGCTCGTAGCGGCCGCATTCATACCGGTGATGTCGGTCACATACAAGTGAGGCTTCGACGTAATCTGCTCGTAGAGGGCGTCCAGGACTTTGGCTTTGTCTTCTTTCTTCATACCTCGTTAATTACCTGTTTGTTTAAATTAGATGGATTTGGGATCCACCTTGATACCGGGACTCATGGTGCTGGACAGATAGATACTGTTCACATAAGTACCTTTGGCCGACGACGGTTTGAGTTTGACAATCATCTGGAGCAGTTCACGGGCGTTGTCCGCGATTTTTTCCGCGTCGAACGACACCTTGGCCACCCCGGCATGAACGATACCCAATTTGTCAACCTTGAAGTCGATCTTACCGGCCTTGACTTCCTTAACCGCCTTGCCAATCTCCATGGTAACGGTTCCGGTTTTGGGGTTAGGCATAAGTCCGCGGGGACCCAGCACCTTTCCCAATGCCCCCACTTTGGGCATTACACTCGGCATGGTAATAACAACGTCAATGTCCGTCCAACCGCCTTTGATTTTCTCTACGTATTCGTCCAATCCGTAGTAATCGGCTCCGGCTTCCTTGGCCTCTTCGATCTTGTCGGGCGTGCAGAGTACCAATACGCGGGTCTGCTTACCGGTTCCGTGAGGCAGGGTCACCACCCCGCGGACCATCTGGTTGGCTTTACGCGGATCAACACCCAGGCGGACGTCCAAGTCGACAGAAGCATCGAATTTGGTGTAGGTGAGTTCTTTTACGAGAGCGGCAGCTTCGTTCAAAGAATAAACCTTCGCCTTATCGAATTTGGTCAAGGCTTCTTTTCTTTTCTTAGAGATTTTTGCCATTGTTGTTGTTTGTAAAATTTGTTTATTCACTTGGTTTGTCCGCAAGCGTAACTCCTGCGGACATCAAGGCCTTATTCCAGTTCGGCAGGCTTTTGGCCGGTTACTTCGATACCCATGCTGCGCGCCGTGCCGGCAACCATTTTCATGGCCGAGGCAACGGTAAAGCAGTTCAAGTCGGGCATCTTTTCTTCGGCGATGGTGCGTACCTGATCCCACGTCACCTTGGCAACCTTGTTACGGTTGGGTTCGGCAGAACCTTTCTTCGCTTTCGAGGCCTCTTTGAGCTGTACGGCCACCGGAGGGGTCTTTACTACGAATTCAAACGATTTATCGGCAAACACGGTGATGATGACGGGAAGAACCTTGCCCGCCTTATCCTGCGTACGCGCGTTAAACTGTTTGCAGAATTCCATAATGTTGACACCCTTGGCACCCAAGGCCGGACCTACGGGAGGCGAAGGATTGGCAGCACCGCCTTTGATCTGCAACTTGATTAAGGCACTAACTTGTTTTGCCATTTTTGTCGTGATTAAATATGAAAAAACAATTATGAAACCGTATTACTCTTTCTCTACCTGGGAGAAGTTCAATTCGAGAGGTGTCTTTCTCCCAAAGATCTTCACCATTACCTTCAGTTTCTTTTTCTCTTCCTTCACCTCTTCGATAATGGCCGAGAAATTGCTGAACGGTCCGTCGATAACCTTGACCGGTTCGCCCACGATGAAGGGCTCCGCCGGACGTTCGGGAGAGTCGGCCAGTTCGTCCACTTTGTTGAGGATGCGTTGCACCTCGGCGGGACGCAAAGGCGCGGGCTCGCCCTGATTACCCAGAAAACCGATAACACCCGGCACGTTCTTGATGACGTGTTGGATTTCGCCGATCAAGAGAGCCTCGATCAGAACATAGCCGGGGAGGTAAGACTTCTCGACGCTCACTTTCTTGCCGTTGCGAAGGGTGTAGACCTTCTCGGTAGGAATAAGCACCTGCGAGATATAATCACGGAGATTAAGTCTGGAAATTTCGCTTTCCAGATATTCCTTGACTTTCTTTTCCTCACCGCTGGTGGCACGGATAACGTACCAATTCTTTACTTGTTCGGACATACTTTCTCAATCGGATTTGCGTTTGTCTCCTCCGCCCTTTCGGACGGCTCACCCGGAGTCAAACGGAACTGAATTTAATGTGCGGGATCAAACCCGGGGTAATATGGATTTCGGCCGTGCGGGAGAACCGGCAGACACCGGAAGCTGTGTCTGAGAAAATCCGGCCGTCGCCCGACCTATTCATTTCTATCTCAAAAGGTCGTATATGTAACCCAAGATGCCTTTCCAGCTCAGGTCGGGATGCGCCCCGATGACCATATCCATGATAAACACGACCAAAGCGATGAGCAGAGCCGCCACAAACACCACCACCGCGCTGTTCTGCAGTTCGGAATACGTAGGCCAGGTCACTTTGTGCAGCAACTCTTCCCGGC
The DNA here is from genome assembly GCA_964513825.1 of uncultured Bacteroidaceae bacterium. Lineage (GTDB taxonomy): Bacteria > Bacteroidota > Bacteroidia > Bacteroidales > P3 > Pullibacteroides. The sequence continues at coordinate 1,896 of CAZEOJ010000018.1, read as the reverse complement.
TTGCTTTGACGTAATTGACAAACTTCGACATCTTTTTACGTATTAGGTTTTCTACACGGAAAATCCCGCCAGCCCTTCGGACTTGCAGGAAACCCTTTTTTCGTTTTTGGCAGGAGCAGAGAGAATCGAACTCCCATCAACGGTTTTGGAGACCGCTATTCTACCATTAAACTATGCTCCTAAACTACTTGCGGGTTAGTCCCTTTCGGACTTGTGAGCCAACCCCTCAGAGAATAACCCGCGCGTAGAAGAGGACGCAGCCTCTATTTTGAATCCTTGTTAGTCGAGGATTTCGGTTACCTGACCGGCACCTACCGTTCTACCACCTTCACGGATAGCGAAGCGGAGGTTCTGGTTCATGGCGATGGGCGCCAGCAACTTAACCTCGATGGTCAAGTTATCGCCGGGCATAACCATTTCCACACCCTGCGGCAACACGATTTCGCCGGTAACGTCGGTGGTTCTGAAATAGAACTGAGGACGGTAGTTGTTGTGGAACGGCGTGTGACGGCCACCTTCTTCCTTCTTCAAGATATAAACCTGAGCCTTGAAGTGCTTGTGCGGGGTTACGGAACCGGGTTTCGCGATAACCATACCACGACGGATCTGGTCTTTTTCGATACCGCGGAGCAACAGACCTACGTTGTCGCCGGCTTCGCCGCGTTCCAGAATCTTGCGGAACATTTCCACACCGGTAACGGTCGATTTGAGTTTCTCGTCACCCATACCGATGATTTCAACGGGGTCGCCCGAGTTGATGACACCGGATTCAACACGACCGGTGGCAACGGTACCACGGCCGGTGATGGAGAACACGTCTTCGATAGGCATCAGGAAATCTTTGTCCACATCGCGCTGGGGCAGAGGAATCCACTCGTCAACGGCGGACATCAGTTCCATGATCTTTTCTTCCCACTTGGGTTCGTTGTTCAAGCCACCCAAAGCGGAACCGCGGATGATAGGCGTGTTGTCGCCGTCATATTCGTAGAACGAAAGAAGTTCGCGGATTTCCATTTCAACGAGGTCGAGCAACTCGGGGTCGTCAACCAAGTCTACCTTGTTCATGAAAACAACGATACGGGGCACACCTACCTGACGGGCCAACAGGATGTGTTCGCGGGTCTGGGGCATGGGACCGTCGGTGGCGGCAACTACCAGAATGGCACCGTCCATCTGGGCGGCACCGGTAACCATGTTCTTTACGTAGTCGGCGTGGCCCGGGCAGTCAACGTGCGCATAGTGACGGTTTTCCGTCTGATACTCAACGTGAGCGGTGTTGATGGTGATACCGCGTTCCTTTTCTTCGGGAGCGTTGTCGATAGAATCGAACGATTTTACTTCCGAAAGACCTTTCTTAGCCAAAACGGTGGTGATGGCGGCGGTCAAGGTGGTTTTGCCGTGGTCGACGTGACCGATGGTACCAATGTTCACGTGGGGTTTGGTACGCACAAATGTTTCTTTTGCCATTTTGAAAAGTGTTTTTAATTATATACAACAATATGCGTGAAGCAAAACCTTGCCCCCGCTGTCTTTTTGAGCCGACGACGAGATTTGAACTCGTGACCTCTTCCTTACCAAGGAAGTGCTCTACCACTGAGCTACGTCGGCGTTCTTTCGTGAGCGGAAGACGGGGCTCGAACCCGCCGCCTGTAGCTTGGAAGGCTACCGCTCTACCAAATGAGCTACTTCCGCGTGACGTGGGAGGGGAAGGATTCGAACCTTCGAAGGCGAAGCCGACAGATTTACAGTCTGTTCCATTTGACCGCTCTGGAACCCTCCCGTCTTGCGACACTGGCCTGCGTCTGATGTCGCGGAATCTTGAGCCAATGAAGGGACTCGAACCCACGACCGGCTGATTACAAATCAGCTGCTCTACCAACTGAGCTACATTGGCGT
>CAZEOJ010000017.1:0-20042 GCA_964513825.1 uncultured Bacteroidaceae bacterium | reverse complement strand
TTACGGAAGTCCTTTCCGTGCTTCCGCAGGTGACCGAGGTGGTCGGGAACGACGGTGTCTATGTATCGGGCATCACCAAGAGTGAGTTGGAAGACGGCATGGTGCTTCTGCAATGCATGGTGCAGCCCCGTGCCATATTCTCTTCGAATGTGCTCTTCAATATGGAACTGGAAAGCTGGCCGGAAACAACGGGCTACAACGTATACCGCAACGGAGAGAAAATCAATACCGAAATCGTCAGGGCGCGGCATTACAGCGATATGGTCTACGAAGCGGGCGAGTATGAATATACGATAGAGTATGTGTCCAATACCTGCACCAGTTCTTCGTCCGAAGCCGGCGTGAGCGAGAAGGTGGTGATCAATCCCATCGGAACGTGCGAGAAGCCCGGCAAGGTGGCGGCGAAGGAGTCGAACAATCAGGTGATTGTGACATGGACGCGTCCGAGCTACAGCAGCAGCGGCAGCGCATGGGTCGGTATCAATATCTACCGCAACGGCGAGCAGATGGTGGACCTCTTGCGCGACGAACGTTGGCTCGATATCGATAAACTGCAGAAAGACAAGGAATACGTATATGTAGTGGAGGCTTTTTACGACAACTCCTGCGTGGCTTCCGACACGGTATCCATCACACCTACCTTCCAAGGGGTGGCCATGCCTCCCTCCGTTCCGGTGCTTTCCTCCCGTCAGGGTGCCGACAACACCTATGATGTGGAATTGACTTGGGAATTGCCTTATTTTGAAGAGCCCATGGCCTACGGCTACTGCGGCGCCCCCGCCCTTGGAATGACACCGTCCGGCGTTTCTTCCCTCTTCGCCCTTATCGGTTGGGACACCGCTTCGATTCCCGTTTTCGAAGACCTCTATCTGGTGGGTATGGAATATATCGTGGGTACCACCAATCTGACCTCTTTGGCCGGCGTGGTGTATATCAACGACCGTATCGTGCATACCGAGCATGTGCTGGAACGTTATGAGGCGGGAGAGTGGAACACCCTCTATTTCAGCAAGGCTATCGCCATGAATTACAAGACCGACCTGGCCGTGGGCTATCTGGCCACGTTCGATCCGAGCGCGTTGAACGGGGATGTGGTGGTTCATGACGCGGGTCCCGGCAAGCGGGCTTTCTCCGACATCCTCTCGTTCGATGGCAAGAACTCCACGACTTTGGCGGCTTACGGTCTTGACGCCAACTTGTGTATCAACGCCTTGATTGTGCGCCAGCGCGACCTGGAAACCGCTGCCTTGGCTCCCGATCCCGCCGCATACCTGCAGGAAAGGATGATAAGGACGGATATGCCGAGGACGGCGGCTTCGTCTTCGGTTCTCACCAATGCCCCCAAGACTTCGAGCGAAAACATCAAGTTGCTCGGCTTCAACGTGTACGACGAGAATAATACGAAATTGAACGACAGCCTGCTGACGGGCTTCAAGTTCGCGCAGAGCGGTCTGGTCAAGGGCCATGAATACGGCTATACGGTAGGCGCGCAGTACGAAGGCGCGGACGAACAGCTTGCCGAGACCCTTTGGCTCAACCTTACCGAAACAGATATCGAGGAGGGCGAGGCCTTCGGTCCGCGCCTCTATCCCAATCCTGTGGGTGAGACTCTGAACATAAAAGGCGAATACCGTTCGCTCTTTATCACCGACCTTGCCGGAAAGCGGGTGGGGAATGTGTGGAAAAACACCGAAGCCGTTTCGATGTCGGCTTTGCAAAGCGGTGTCTATCTGCTGCATTTTACCTTGCTCGACGGAAGGAATCTGGTGGTGAAGGTGGTGAAGAAGTAGCCCTAAGAAAATCCTTACGGAAAAGGGAGGCCAACCAAGTTGTGCCTCCCTTCTTTTTTTTGTATATTTGCAAGTTTTGAAAACTTAAAACCAAGAATATGAGTTTTAGAATCGTTGTTTTGGCCAAGCAGGTTCCCGACACGCGCAATGTGGGCAAAGACGCCATGAAAGAAGACGGAACCATCAACCGGGCCGCCCTTCCGGCCATCTACAATCCGGAAGACCTCAATGCCTTGGAAATGGCAATCCAGATTAAGGAAAAAGTGCAGGGTGCCGAGATTTTCGTGCTGACGATGGGCCCCGGACGTGCGGCCGAAATCGTGCGCGAGTCCATGTACCGCGGCGCGGACGCCGGCTGCGTGGTGAGCGACATGAAATTTGCGGGTGCCGATACGTTGGCCACCTCGTATACGCTTTCGATGGCGTTGCGCAAGCTCGCCCCCTTCGACGTGGTGCTGTGCGGCCGTCAGGCCATCGACGGCGACACCGCCCAGGTGGGCCCGCAGACCGCCGAGAAGCTGCATATGCCGCAGATCACCTATGCCGAAGAACTGGTGAACGTGGATGCGAAGAACATCACGATCAAACGCCGTCTGGAACGTGGCGTGGAAACGGTTTCTTCCCCGCTCCCGTGTCTGGTCACCGTGCACGGTTCGGCCAAGGAATGCCGTCCGCGTCATGCGGTGCGGGTGATGCGCTACAAGCACGCCGCCGCGCCCAACGAACTGGCGCAGGCCTCCGAGACGCGCAAAGCCAAGGTGCAGGCCAACAAAGCCTTGCAGATAGGCGAGTGGACCGCCGCCGACCTCGACGCCGATCCCGCCCGTCTGGGTATGAACGGCTCGCCCACCAAGGTGAAGAAAATCGACAACGTGGTGTTGGTGCACAAGGAAGCCAAACGGATAGACGGTTCGGACGCTTCCGTCAACGAATTGGTTAAAGAATTGATTTCGTCCCATATCATCGGATAGGGGAGAAGTTTCGCAAATTCCTCAAAATCAAAAAGAACATGAACAACGTATTTGTATATTGCGAAGTGACCGAGGAACGCGGCATTGCCGACGTGAGCCTCGAACTGCTCTCCAAAGGGCGCAAATTGGCCGACACCCTCGGGGTCGGTCTGGAAGCGATTGTCATCGGACACGAGGTGAAGGACTTGGAAAAGACGCTCTATCCCTATGGCGTGGACGTCATCCACTATGCCGACGACAAGCGTCTGTTTCCTTTCACCACCTTGCCGCACACCTCCATCGTGGTGAAGCTGGCGCAGGAGCTCAAACCCGAAATCCTGCTTTTCGGCGCCACCTCGGTGGGGCGGGACATGGCTCCCCGCGTGGCTTCCAGTCTGCTCTGCGGCCTCACCGCCGACTGCACCAGCCTCGAAATCGGCGACCACGAAGACCTCAAGACCAAAGAAGTCTATAAGAATCTGCTCTATCAGATCCGTCCCGCTTTCGGGGGCAACATCATCGCCACGATCGTGAATCCTTCCACGCGGCCGCAGATGGCCACCGTGCGCGAGGGCGTGATGAAGAAAGAAATCTACAAGGCCGACTACAAGGGCAAGCTGGAACGCATCGACGTGGACAAGTATGTGGAGGCTTCCGATTTCGTATGTCAGATTATCGACCGTGCCATCGAAGCGCAGAAAGTCAACATCAAGGGGGCGCAGATTATCGTGGCCGGCGGTTACGGCATGGGCAGCCGCGAGAATTTCAAGATGCTCTACGAACTGGCCGACCTGCTGGGCGGCGAGGTAGGCGCCACCCGTGCCGCCGTGGATGCGGGCATGATCGAACACGAACGTCAGATAGGCCAGACCGGGGTGACGGTACGTCCCAAGCTCTATATCGCCTGCGGTATCTCGGGCTCGGTACAGCACCGTGCCGGTATGGATCAGTCGGGCAAGATCATCAGCATCAACACCGACCCCGACGCGCCCATGAACGCCATCGCCGACTATGTGATTACGGCCTCGGCGCTGGACGTGGTGCCCAAACTCATCAAGTATTATAAGGAAAACTCCAAATAAAGACACAGACCATGAATTTCTATAGCGATAACGAGGCTCTTAAATTCCATTTGAATCACCCGCAGATGAAAAAATGCGTGGATTTGAAGGAAAACGGCTATACCGACAAAGATAAGTTCGACTACGCGCCCGAGAATTTCGAGGACGCGATGGACAGTTATGAAAAGGTGATGGAGATTATCGGCGACATTTCGGCCAACGTGCTGGATAAGAACGCCGAAGAAGTGGATCACGAAGGTCCTCAGGTGATTGACGGCCGGGTGAAGTACGCCCGCGGCACGCAGGAGAACCACGATGTGCTGACGCAGGCGGGTGTCTACGGACTTGCCCTGCCGCGCCAATACAACGGTCTGAATTTCTCCATCGTGCCTTATGTGATGGCGGCCGAAATCGTGTCGCGCGGCGATGCGGGCTTCGCCAACATCTGGGGCTTGCAGGACTGCGCCGAAACCATCTGCGAGTTCGCTTCCGAAGAAATCAAGCAGGAATTCCTGCCGCGCATCCACGAGGGCAAGACGTGCAGCATGGACCTTACCGAGCCCGACGCGGGCAGCGACTTGCAGGCCGTGCAGCTCAAGGCCACCTACGACGAGGCCAAGGGCATGTGGATGCTCAACGGCGTAAAGCGTTTCATCACCAACGGCGACGCCGATATAAAATTAGTGCTGGCACGCAGCGAGGAGGGCACGCGCGATGGCCGTGGCCTTTCGTATTTCGTGCACGACCGTGCCTGGGGCGGGGTGCGGGTGCGCCGTATCGAGAACAAGTTGGGTATCAAGGGTTCGCCCACCTGCGAGTTGGTGTTCACCAACGCGCCCGCCCGTCTGGTGGGCGAGCGTAAGCTGGGCTTGATCAAATACGTGATGTCGTTGATGAACGGCGCACGATTGGGCGTGGGCGCCCAATCGGTGGGGCTTTCGGAAGCCGCCTACCGCACCGCGCTCAAATATGCCGGCGAACGCGAACAGTTCGGCAAGGCGATCATCGGGTTCCCCGCCGTCTACGAATTGCTGGCGGTGATGAAGGCCAAACTGGACGCCGCCCGTTCGGTGCTCTACGAGACCTCGCGTGCCGTGGATCTGAGCAAGACCTATGCGGCTATGGTGAACGAGGGTGTGAAACTCACGCCCGAGCAGCGTGCCGAGATGAAGCTCTATCAGCGCAACGCCGATATGCTGACGCCTATCCTGAAGATGTTTTCGAGCGAATACGCGAATCAGATTGCCTACGATGCCATTCAGATTCACGGCGGTACGGGCTTCATGAAGGATTTTCCCGTGGAGCGCATGTATCGCGACGCCCGCATCCTGACGATTTACGAGGGTACGTCGCAGTTGCAGGTGGTGGCGGCTATCCGTCACGTGCTCAACGGCAACGCCTCCAAGTTGATCGAAAGCTACGAGCAGGAGACCGTGAAGGCCGAATTGCAACCTCTGCGCGACATCCTCAAACGGATGCACGCCGAACTGGACAAGGCCGTGGAGACCGTCAAGGGTATGGGCAGCGACGAGTTGGTGGATTTCCACGCCCGTCGTCTGGTGGAGATTGCCGGATACACCATTCTCGGCAACCTCGTGTTGCTCGATGCCGAGCGCAGCGAGGCTTTCCGCAAGAGCGCGGAAGTGTTCGTGGCCTACGGCGAGGGTATGGTGCAGCGTCATGCTTCGTTCATCGCTGCGTTCAGGCCCGAAAGCGTGGAGTTTTATAAATAATGGTCTATAACAAAGTATTGTGCATAGCCGGAAGTGAAAACTTGGGCTGTGCGGGCGTGCAGGCCGACATCAAAGCGGTGTCGGCCTGCGGTGCTTTCGGGGCCGGCGCGGTGACGTGTCTGGTGAACAAGGACAGCCTCCATGTCAAGGGGGTGCATCCGTTGCCCGTGGAATGGGTGGTGGAGGCGGTGCGTCTGTTTCTCGACGACCCGAAAGCCGAGGCCATCAAGACGGGTATGCTCTTTACCCGCGAGTTGATAGAGGCTCTGGCGGGGCTTCTCAAAAATTATCCCGAAATTCCCAAGGTGGTGGATCCCGTCATGGTGTCTTTCGGCGGCGACCGTCTGATAGAATGGGATGCCGTGGAAGCCTATCGGAACGTGCTGTTTCCCTTGGCCACCATCATCACGCCCAACTATCACGAAGCCTGTCTGTTGCTGGGGCACGATTTCGGAGAGGGGAGCGTGGAGGACGATATGGCGGTTTTGTGCCGGGCGGGCAACGCCTGCATCGTCAAGTCGTTCCGCAAGGACGGAAAGCACAGGGATGTGCTGGGCTTGCCCTCCGCCGAGGGGCTGCGCATCCGCTTCTTCGAAAAGGACTATATCGACACCCGCAACGTGGAGGGCAGCGGTTGCAGCTTCTCCTCGGCTATGGCGGCCTATCTGGCGCAGGGTTGCGCCTTGGAGGAAGCCGTGGAACGGGCCGAGGCCTATATCCATGCGGCTATCGGCAAAGGAGCGGCCTATACCTTCGGTGCGGGCTTCGGTCCGGTCTGTCATTTCTAGCGGTTTCTCCCTTGGGGGAAAGCCCGTATTCTAATATATGCGGTTTTAATATATGCGGATATGAAAAAGATAGGCATCGTGGTGGCGATGGACAAGGAATTCGCCCTTTTCCGCGATCTTTTGGAAGACAGTGCCGAAAGTACGCCTTTGGGTATGCGTCTGTGCGAGGGCAGGGTAGGCGGCAAGCAGGTGTTTCTCATGAAGTCGGGCATCGGCAAGGTGGCCGCCGCCACCGGCGTGAACCTGCTGTGTGCGGAGGCTTCGCCCGAGGCTATCGTCAATTCGGGTGTGGCCGGCGGCATAGGCGAGGGGCTGTGCGTGGGGGATACGGTGGCGGGAACCGAATGCTGCTATCACGACGTGGATTGCGGCGAGGGCAACGAGACGGGGCAGGTACAGGGTTTCCCCGCCCGTTTCGCGGCGGACGCCGGGTTGCTGGAAGCCGCCGGACGTCTGCACGTCAAGAAGGGCCTGATATGCACGGGCGACCAGTTCATCACCGATTCCGAGCGGCTGCAAGGCATCCTGAAGAATTTTCCGCAGGCCCTGGCCGTGGATATGGAAAGCGCCGCTATGGCGCAGGTCTGCCACATGCGGAAAGTCCCTTTCCTTTCGCTGCGCATCATCAGCGACACGCCCTGCGCCCAAAACGACAATATGGCGCAGTACAAGGATTTCTGGACGCAGGCACCCCTGCGCAATTTCGAACTGCTGCGGAACCTGCTCCGCGAACTGTAACAAAAAAGCCGATGAGAAATCATCGGCTTTTTTTTGTAGGCTCAGACTTGCCGGCCCTCAGTAGACCTGCTCGATATTCCACACGAACGCGCGGATTCCGTTCTCGAAATTCACCTCGTCCAGTTTCTTGATATACTTGAGCAGGATAGGCACCATTTCCTCGTTCACGATAGTGAGGATGGCCGAGTTCATTTCCGGCCAGGTGTGCGTGCCCATGCGGGGCTCGCCGGTATGGCTGCCCGCTCCGTTGACGGTGGGAAATTGTGTAAACCCTTTTATCTTGAGCGATTTGAGCATAAAATCCACTCTTTCGGTAAGGGCTTGGTTATAGGCGATGAAAACTGCTTTCTGCATGACTTTTATATTTTAATCCTAAACCCCTTTACGCCTGCACCACTTCGGGCAAGGCTTCCGATTCCACACCCTCCATAAAGAGGTGCAGCTTGTCGGATTTCTTGTTTTTGTTGCGGTTGCCGCTCTTGTTGGTGGCCGCGTAGATAGCCGGCACGATAATCATCGTGACCAAGGTGGAGCAGATCATACCGCCGATAACGGCGATACCCATAGGCTTCCACGTTTCCGAACCCTTGCCCGAGCTTACCGCCATAGGCACCATACCAAGAATGGTGGTGAGCGAGGTCATCAATACCGGACGCAGACGCGAACGGCAGGCCTTCTCGATAGCCTCGTACAAGGGCAGGCCCCTTTCGCGCAGGAGGTTGATGAAGTCGATGAGCACGATACCGTTCTTGGTCACGATACCCACCAGAAGCACCGCACCCAGGGCCGCCACCACGCTCAAAGGCGTATTCGTGAGCAGAAGCGCCAGAATCACACCCGTAAAGGCGAAAGGAATGGCCATCATGATGATGAAGGGCATCTTGAAGCTTTCGAACTGCGCCGCCATCACGATATACACCAGCATCAACGACAGCATCAACAGAACGGTCAGCGAGCTGAACGATTCCTGCTGGTCTTCGTAGCTGCCGCCCACGTAGAACGAAATCTCCTGCGGCACGTTCTCCAGCCCGTCCACAATCGCCTGCGCGTATTCGGCCACTTCGCCCAGCGCCACACCCGCGGCGGGCGCCATGCTCACCTTGAGATAACGCTGCTTGCTCTTACGCTGGATATTGGGAGGGGAGTAGTATTCGCGGATAGTGCCCAATTCCTTCAAACGCACCTTCTGACCGTAGCCGTCGGTGATGATAAGGTTCTCGATTTCGGTGATGGAATTGCGGCTCTCCTCGTCCAGACGCACGATGATGTCGTATTCCTCGCCGTCTTCCTTGAACTTGCAGTAGCGGTTGCCGTACACGCGGTTACGCATGTACTGACCCACCTGCGAGGTGGTGAGGTTGTGACGGGCCAGCTTGTCCTGGTCGAGCATGATCTGCAATTCGGCCTTGTCGTCGTCGCGGCTTATCTTGACGTCGCCGATAGCGGGGATGAACGAGGCCTGACGCGCGATTTCCTGCGCGATCATCGACGTGGTGGTGAAATCGTAGCCGATTACTTCCAGGTCGACATTGTTGCTGCCCATACCGCCGCTGCCGCTGCTGGTGGACACGGTGAATTCCAGCACTTCGGGCCAGTTCCTCAAGATACCGCGGATCTGGTCGGCAATCTGGAACACGCTGCGGTCGCGGTCTTCGCGGTCGATGGTCCGGATACGCATGTTGATGATGTTGGTACCCGTGGTGTTCATCAACGAGGCCATAGACGCCTCTTCCTCGCTACCGTAGGACACGGACATCAGACGGATTTCGGGCACGTTGGCGCGGATAACCGAGTCGATGGCCAGGGCGATTACCTTGGTTTCCTCCACCCGCTGTCCCGTCTGCGTCTTGACGTAGACCGAAAGCTGGTCCTGGTCGTTCTGCGGCATAAAGTCGGTCTTGATGAAGCGCATCAGGAAAATGGAGCCGGCAAAGAGCAGGAACATGGAGCAGATTACCACGGTCTTGTGGCGCAGCACCCAGGAAATCAAGCGTTCGTAGAAAGCGTCGAGCTTATCGAGCGCTCTCGACGAAATCGCATAGAACGAATGTTTGCGGATTTCGGTCTTCTGCTTGAGCCGGAGCAGTTGCGAACACAACATAGGCGTGAGCGAAATCGCCGTGGCCGTGGAGGTGCAGACCGTGATGCAGACAATCCAGCCGAGCTGTTTGAAAAGCACGCCCGTCATACCCGTCACCAAGGTGAGCGGGAAGAACACCGCCACGGTGACGAGGGTGGTGACGATAACCGAAAGCCACACTTCGTTGGTGCCGTATTTGGCCGCCTCGCGCGGACGGCTTCCGCGTTCGATATGCTTGGTGATGTTCTCCAACACCACAATGGCGTCGTCGACCACCATACCGATGGCGATGGAGAGCGAGGAGAGCGAAATCATGTTGAGCGACTCGCCCGTGGCGAACAGGTAGATGAACGCCACAATCAACGAGATAGGAATGGTGAGGGCCACGATGAAGGTGGCGCGCCAGCGTCCTAAGAAGAGGAACACCACAATCACGACGAACAGCAAGGCGTAGAGAATGGTCTCCTGCAAATTGTTGATGGATTGTACGATGAAGTCGGAGTTGTCGCTGATGATCTCGAACTTGATGTCGGTGGGCAGTTCCTTCTGCGCGATGGCGAGCTGCTTCTTGCATTCCTTGGCCACGGCCACCGCGTTGGCATCGGTCTGTTTGGTAATCATCAACATGGCCCCGTCGCGGCGGTTGATTGTCTGTTCGAGGGTGATGTCCTTGATGGTGTCGCGCACGCGGGCCACGTCGTGCATATAGATGGTGCGGCCGTTCTGCGTGCCCAGCACGATGTTCTTGATCTGGTCGCTCTCGTCAAACTCTCCCTCCACGCGCAGACTGTAGTCCATCTGACCCATCTTGACGCTACCGGAGGCTATGTCCACGTTCTCGGCCTGAATCTTGCCCGCAATCTGCTCCAAGGTAAGGTTGTAGGCATCGAGCTGGTTGGGATCCAGATCCACGTACACCACACGCTCGGGACTGCCGGCCATGAACACCGAAGCCACCCCGTCCACACGGTTGAGGCGGTTGATGACCTTGTCGTCGATAATCTTGTCGATGCCCGGATAGGATTCCTCCGCGGTGATCGCATACATCAGAATGGGCATGGACGACGAATTGAAGCGCATGATAGTGGGGCGGTCGATGTCGTCGGGCAGGCTCTGCATCGACTTGTCCACCGCGTCGCGCACATTGTTGGAGGCCTCGTCGAGATTGGCGCCCCATTCGAATTCCATCATCACCACGCAAAGGTTGTCGTAGGACGTGGAGGTGAGTTCCTTCAACTCGTCCACGGCATTGAGTTGGTCTTCGAGGATTTTGGTGACGTTCTCCTCGATGTCGGCGGCATTGGCGCCGGGGTAGGTGGCCATGACCGTGATGTAGGGCGGGTCCATTTTGGGGTATTGGTCCACCGGCAGGCTTAGATAGGCGGCCACACCCAGCACCAGCACCGCCACGAAAATCATCAGCGTGGAGATAGGCTTGTTGACCGCTGTATTGAATATGCTCATAAATGTCTTTTTTTCCTATTGAACTAAACTTTGTTGCAAGGCGGGACTATTCGACAATGTCAAGAAGGGAACCGTCGATAAGGCGGCTCTGTCCCACCACGACGATTTGGTCACCCTCTTGGATTTCGTCGCTCAGAATCTCCAGCTGGTCGTCGTAGCGCGTGCCTATGGTCACTTCCACCCGTTTGGCCCTGCCGTCGCGGTTGAGGAAGATATAGCGGTTGTTGGCCCCTTGCAGCTTGAGCACGGCCAAGGCGGGGGCGAGCACGGTGGTCTGTTCGTCCACGAGGAAATTGATCGTGGCGTACATACCCGGACGCAGTTCCTCCTTGTTGTTGGGCACCTTGACCTCTACGGTAAAGGTACGCGACTTGGGGTCTACCGTGGGGTAGGCGATGCTCACCTTGCCGGCAAACACACGGTCGGGATAGAGGGCGCTGTGAAGTTCCACATCGCTGCCTTCCTTCACTTCCAGAAAGTAGCGTTCGGAAAGGTTCACATAGGCTTTGAGCGGATTGATTTTCTCCAGCGACACGATGGCGGGCTTGGAGGCGCCGCCGTAGGCACCGCCCGAATAGATTTCGCCGTCTTCGAAATACTTGCCCGTGATCACCCCGTCGAAAGGCGCGATCATGCGGGTGTTTTCTTCCAGAAAGTCCACATTCACCTTGGTGGCCTGATATTGGGTCACCGCACCGTCGTAGGCCTGTTGGCTGATACTGTTGGTCTTCTTAAGCTTCACCGCACGGTCGTACTCGGTTTTGAGGTTGGCCAGCTGCACCTTGGCCTGGTCGAGTTGGGAACGGTCCATTTCGGCCAGAAGCTGACCTTTCCTGACCCGGTCGCCCACCTCTACATAAATCTTGTTGATGCGGCCCGTCATGGCAGGCGCGTAGAACACCTGTTCGTCGGCTTCCAGATTGGCCGCATAGTCCAAGGTACGGTTCACCTTGACCGATTGGAGCGTCTGCACCTTGACGGGAATCCGTGCCTCTTCTTTCGCCGTTTCTTCTTGCTTCTTGCCGGAGCAGGCAACCAGCAGGCTCGCCGCCGCCATGCCTAAAATCACTTTCTTTATCATAGTCTTTTATTTTTCGTCTTTTTGTATTATTGTAATTCGTTATAGAGTTTGAGCAGGTCGGTCTGCGCCTGCAACAGTTCCAGACAGGCCGACATATAGTTGTTTTCGGCCGTCAGATAGTTGGTGTTGGCTTGGGTGAGGTCGAGGCTCGAAATGGCGCCCGCTTCGTATTTGGCCTGATAGTGCCCCAGGACGCTCTTGGCCACCTTTACGTTCTCTTTTTGCAGATCGTAGTTGTCCAGGGCGCTTTGCAGGTTGTATTTGTATTGGGCTTCCTGCAACATCAGGTTGTCTTCGAGCAGGCTCTTGTTGAGCTGCACTTGCTGGAGGGTGATTTTTTCCTGATCGATCTTGGCCTTGCGCTGAAGTCCCGAGAAGATAGGCACGTTCAGCTGCACCTGCGCCGTGTGGGGAATGGACATGAAACCGCCCTCGATAATCTGATACTGATAGTTGTAGCCCGCGCTGAGGGTGGGGCCGCAGGCCCATTTGGCCGCGCTGAGCGCCTTTTTCTGCAACTGTTCCTGCGTAAGCGTGGTCTGATAGGTGAGGTTGTCGGTGACGTCGAATTCTATGGAGAAGAGTTTGGTGATGCCTTCCTCGCCCAAAAACGCCTCCAAAGGATCGGTGAGGGTGAGGGGCGTGCCGGCTTTCAGACCCAACTGAATGCGCAGGAGGTTGTAGTTGACGTCCAAGGTGCGCTTCATCGACATCAAGGTGTTGTTGAGCTGACCCACCGTGATGCGGATCTGATCCACGTCGCTTTCTTCCAGGGCACCGGCGGCGTAGAGGTTCTCGGTGTGCTGCTGGATTTTGGTCATATCCACGAGATTGGCCTGGACGATTTCCACCAGATGTTCGGTCACCAAGACAATATAATAGGAGTTGTAGATGTTGCTCTTTACATCCAGTTCGTCCAGAGCCGTCTGCTGGGAGGCCAGGTTCCGCGCTATCTTGGAAGACTGTATGCCCACAATCCATTGCCCGTTGACGATCATCCACGAGGCGGAGGCGGTAAAGGACATGATGTCTTCCATTTTGATTTTCATCGGGCCGAGGTCCATTTCCTGCCCGAAGTTGGTTTGGTAGGACAGACCGGCGTTGATTTGCGGAATGCCGTTCGACACGGCCTCCATGACCTTTTTCTTATAAAGATCCATATTGAGGCGCGAGGCTTTGAGGCTTTTGTTGTGTTCGAGGGCGAAGCTCACGGCATCCTCGAGGCTCAGCGCCTGCGCTTCGGCGGTGGGCTCGGCGTCGAGAATGGTCCTTTCTTTCTTCTTTTCTTTCCGAGGGGCCGTTTTCTCGGTTTTCGGCTCCTCCTGCCGCAAGGTATCGCCGGCGATTTCCTGAATCGCCTCCACGATGGCGGCCTCCATCGTCGTGCTGTCGGACGGTGCGCCCGCCGGAGCCTCCCCGGGAAGGACGTCTTGGGCAAAACCCGCTCCCGACAGGGCGCAGGCAAGACCCCAGGCCATTAAAACTTTTCTACTTTTCATATCTGTGATTTACAATTTCTTTTCGTTTTCCCGCTTGTCGACATCCCGTTTCACCCTGTCCAGTTCCAGCATACCGTCGGGCGTGGCGATCGCGCGCACGAAGTTCTCGAAAAGCGAGGACACAAGTTCGTTCACCGAACAATGCAGGGTGGAAAGCGATTCGGGAGAGGCAAACATAATGAACTGTTTGGTAAGCAGATAACACTGCAACTTATAGTTGGCGTCGGCACGGAAAAGCCCCTCGGCGCAACCTTTCCTAATCACCATATCCAGAAACTCGTTCGTCAGTTTCTGCATCTTTTCCGTCACCTTCTCGTAGACGGCGAGGTGATATTTCTTCATGTCGAAGCTGTTGGCGGGCGACAGGCTCTCCAGCATATCGGTGATGTGCGCGGAAAGCGCCATAAGGCACTCCACCGCCGAGTAGGGGGCGATGCGGCGGCGCAGTTCCTCCATGTCCCGATAATGCATACGGAACATCATCACCGCGCTCACCAACTGGTTCTTGTCGGCAAAGTAGGCGTAAAGCGTCTTCTTGGAGATTTTCAGGTGGCGGCTGATATCCTCCATCGACGTGCTCCGCAGGCCGTATTTGGTGAAGATATCCGAGATGCTTTGCAGCATTTCGGTCGAGGGTGTCAGGTTTCCGTCACACATATAATCCGTTACGTATTTTACACATGGAAACGTTTTTTTTTTTTTTCGTTTCCGAGGCGCAAAGGTATCATTCTTTCGGAATTTTCAAAAGCCGACGGAAATTTTACTACCTTCGCTCCTATAAACAAAGCAAGGCCATGAAAAAACCTTTTGGATTCCGGGCGGTCATCGGCGGGGCGACGGTGGTCGCCTCCCTCCTTTCGGCAACCGCCTCCGCGCAGAACTTCGATGTCGACTCGATTTTCCTCTCGCCCGACTTCAAGCAGAAGAGCCTGAGCGGAATACCTTATCTGTTGGAAGAAAAGGAATACTATAAGCTGGAAGACGGCACGCTCTACAAGGTGCAGCGGCAGGCCAAAGGCAAGGACAAGAAGAAAGCCGTGATCGAGCCCGCCGCCGACGCCCGTTTCGCCGCCCCGGCATGGAAACCCCGCAGGTTTGTGTTCAACGCCGACTACACACGGGTGCTTCTGCTTTCCGACATACAGCCCATTTACCGCCATTCGGCCACCTGCAAGGCCGTCTTGTGGAGCCTCGACGCCAAGGGCCGTTTCTCCGACCCGTGGATTGTCGACACGCTCTTGCAGGAGCCCTTGTTCAGTCCCGACGGCAAGAAACTGGCTTTTGTGCGGCAGAACAACCTGTATGTGGCCGACTTGCAGACCCATGCGGTGCACGCCCTCACCCCCGACGGCAAGGAAAACGAAATCCGCAACGGCCATACCGACTGGGTCTACGAAGAGGAATTCGGCTTTACGCGCGCCTTCGACTGGCGGGGCGACTCCAAGGCGGTGGCGTGGCTCAAGTTTGATGAATCGGCTTTGAAACAATATGATATGACGGTGTGGGGCGAGCTCTATCCTGAGACCTACCGCTATAAATATCCCAAGGCGGGCGAGGACAATTCGAAAGTGAGCCTGTGGACGCGCGAGCTGCAGGCCGCCGGAAAACCCGCCGCCCCCGCGCGGGAAGTGACCTTGCAGGCCGATTCGGTGGAATACCTGCCGCGGATGTTCTATCAGGACGGCACCGGCCGCCTTATCTTCTACACGCTCAACCGTCATCAGAACCATTTGAGGATATGGGCGTTGGAGAGCGACGGCACGCAGACGCTCCTCTACGCAGAACGGAACGCGGCCTATGTGGAGGTGAGCGACGACATCTATTTCTTTGCCGACGGCAAGCGGATGTTGCTTTCCAGCGAGCGCGACGGATACAGGCATCTCTATCTGCACAAGACCGACGGCACCGATACCGCAGGGCTGCTGCTGACCCCCGGCATGTATGACGTGACCCGTCTTTACGGCGTGGACGAGGCGCACAACCGCGTTTTCTTTCAAGGCGCGTATTCCTCGCCCGCCAACCTCGATCTGCTCTGCGTGGACCTGGACGGCGGCAATCTCCGCCGCCCCGCGCTGGACATGCAGCGCAAGGGCGGCTCCACACACGCCTGGTTCAACAAGGATTTCAGCTATATGATTGTGGAACACTCCAACGCCAACCAGGCCGCGAGCTACTACCTCTATTATATAGGCCCCGAAGACGAGCAGCTGGTGGAGTGCCTTCTGGCCAACAATCATTTTGAACAGACCGCGCAACGCTACGGCTTTGTCAAGAAAGAGTTTATGCGCATTCCCGTGCCGCTGACCGATGTGGAGAACAATCCGTTCATGCAGCGGTTGGGCTTCGGCCGCCACCGTTTCGAGAAGAAAGGCAAGGGCGGGGATTCCTCGGCCGCGCCTAAAAAGCAGGTGTATTTGCAGGCGTGGATCATGAAACCCGCCGAAATCGGCACGCCCGCCGCCGAGGGCAAGCGATATCCCGTGCTGATGTTCCTCTACGGCGGCCCCGGCTCGCAGCAGGTGTGCAATTCGCTCCGTCCCTACCAAAGCACCGACTATTGCTGGTATCAGATGCTGGTCAAGCAAGGCTATATCGTGGTGTGCGTGGACAACCGGGGCACCGGCGGCAGGGGAGAGGCCTTCAAGAAATGCACGTACAGGCAGATAGGCCGCTACGAGACCGAGGATCAGGTGGCGGCGGCACGCTACATAGGGTCGCTTCCGTATGTGGACGCTTCGCGCATCGGCATCTGGGGCTGGAGCTACGGAGGCTTCATGTCGTCCAACTGCCTGCTGCGGGGCGAGGGCGTGTTCAAGGCGGCGATGGCCGTGGCGCCCGTCACGCATTGGAAATTCTACGACAATGTCTATACCGAGCGTTTCATGCGCACCCCGCAGGAAAATCCCGACGGCTACGAGCTCAACTCGCCGCTGCACTACGCCGACAAGTTGCAGGGCGCGTATCTGCTGGTGCACGGCACGGGCGACGACAACGTGCATGTGCAGAATTCCATAGAGTTGATGACGGCCTTGCAGAAGGCGGGCAAACCTTTCGATATGATGCTCTATCCCAACAAGAACCACGGCATGGACGGCAAGGAGGGGTCGGCCCGGCGTCATCTCTACCACAAACTTACCCGTTTTATTTATGAGAATCTGTAAGTTGACGGGAGTGTGGGCTCTGTTGGCCGTTTTTCTGCCGGTCTCGGCTCAGGAACTGCCCGAGGTGGGTTATACCGCGCGGGTGGCGGGCGAGGCGAAAGGCGCCGAGGGGCGGCAGATTGTGTGGTATGCCGATGCGGACATGCTTTCGGACGGGCGGGTGGAGCTCGACAGGGCGGTGATCGGACAGGACGGCCGTTTTGCGCTGGCCACCGACGAGGTCTTCGACGTGCTGCCCACCTATTTCGAAATCGACTATTACAGCGGAAGCCTTTTTGTGGAGCGGGGAAAGACCTATCTTCTGCGCATGGAGGACTTCGACTATTTCGCCGATGAGAAAATCAACGCTTTCGTGGCCTCGAACCGTCTGCCCGAACTGCGCTACGTGCTCACCGATCCGTCGGGCGCGCGCGACACCGCCGATCTCAACTACCGCCTGGGGCGCTATTCCTATCTCTACAACCGTATGCTGGGCGCGGATTTCGAGCGTATCTACCTCCAAAAAGACACCTTGCCCGTGTGCCGTTTCCTCCAACGGGCGCAGGAGGCGTTCGGCGCCGACACCTCGCTGTATTTCAACGCTTACCGCACCTATTCCGAGGCGCTTTTAGCCTATTTTTCGGGCCTGCTTTCCCGCCGCGAGATATTTGCGCGTTATGTGGATGCCCGGCCGGTGGATGCCGACAATCCCGCGCAGGTGGATTTTCTGCGGCAGTTTTTCGGCGACTATTTCGCCACGAACCGTTTTCTGCCGTATAATCAGGTGCGGCGGCTCATTCAGGATACGGCGCTCGATGTCGGGACGCGCATCAAGGCGCTTTCGGACAGCATGGGGCTCGACTATGCCTTGCGCAACGAGGCCTTGCGCGAATGGGTGCTGCTCTACGCGCTCTCGCAGGAGTGGGACGGGGGGCGCATTTCCGCGCGCGAGATAACCCGCATGGTGGAATATCTGAGCCGCGAGGCCAAATTCGCCCCGCATCGGCAGACGGCGGCGCGTTTGTTGGAGAAAAGGCGCGAACGCTATATACGTCACTATTTTACGGGCGTGGAACTCACCGATACGAAAGGCGACACGCTTTTGTCAGACGTGCTGTTGGAAAAGGGGAAATTCCATTATTTTGTCTTTGTGAGGGCCGATTACGCGCTCTGCCCCGACTGCGGGAGCGAACTGAACCGTCTGGAAAAGATCTGGGACAAGGCGGGGGAGGAGGTACGCGAGGCGGTGCGGATTTTTGTGATAGGTTGCGACCACAGCCATGCGCGCTACGTGCACGACGCCCGCAAACGGCACCTGCCGTGGCCCTATCTGCATTTCAACGGAAACATAGACTGGATACGCCGCATCGATGCGGGGCGCTTTCCGTGTTTCTTTTTAGTGGACGACAAGGGCAACATCCTCGACGCGCATATCGCGGCGCCTTCGTCGGGCTCTCTCGAAAGGCTGTTCAAGAAAATGGCCGCCGTGGTCAAGGAAACTGCGGAATCTTATTGAAAATAAGCGTGGGAGAGGGCGGCGATAGAGGCGTACATGAGAGGCAGCCGGTCGCGCACTTGGGCGCGGGTAAGCCAAAGGGCCTCGCGGATGCCTTCTTCGGTCTGGGGAACCGGCGTCTGTCTGCGGTCGGTCTGCATTTCGAACCAGGAGGTCTGCTTGACAATCGTGTGGGCCCGGCCCAAATCCACAAAATGATAGGTGTTCTCTAAGAAACGGACGATTTTGAGGTCTTGCAGGCCGGTTTCCTCCATCACTTCGCGCAAGGCGTTTTCTTCGGTGCTTTCGCCTTCTTCTTGCTTGCCTTTGGGCAGGTCCCACATCGCGTTGCGGTAGATATAGAGATAGTGGGGCTCGCTCAGGGCGGGGTCGAGGGTCTTGACCAGTCCGCCCGCCGCCGCGCGCGTGCCCGTGCGCGCGCAGAACGCCCGGAACGTGTCCTCGGCCTTGGCAAAGCCTCCGTCCTTCTTCAAGAGCACCCGCGCGTCGGCGGGGATCTTGGGACGGAACTCCTGCATCACAAAATCGTATAAATCACCCGCATCGTCAAAGACGAATTCGGGAACGCCGTTGCCCTCGCCGGGCGCGCCGGCGAAGACAACGGCTTTTTTCTCGGAAAAGATACGCAACATCGGAAGGGCGGGGTTAGAACCGTTTGAGCAATTCCACGGTCAGTTTCCAAAAACGTTCCACGGTGCTTATCTGCACCTTTTCGTCGGGCGAGTGCACGCCCCGCATGGTGGGCCCGTACGACACCATGTCCATGTCGGGATATTTCTCGCTGAACAGGCCGCATTCCAGCCCCGCGTGGATGGCCAGCGCCTTGCCTTCTTCGTGGAAAAGGTCGCGGAAGGTATCCAGCACGAGTTTGAGGATAGGCGAGTGGGCGTTGGGTTTCCAGCCGGGATAGCCCTCGCTGTGTTCGGTCTGCGCGCCTATGGCCTTGAAGCAGGCGGCCACCCGCTGGGCGGCGAAGTGTTTGGCGCTTTCCACCGACGAGCGTTGGCTGGTGCATATCAGCACAAAGCGGTCTTGGGTGGCCACCGAGGCGAGGTTGGTGGAGGTCTCCACAAAATCCTTGATTTCGTCGCTCATGCGCAGCACGCCGTGCGGACAGGCGTTGAGGGCGTAGAGCAGGGCGCGGCCGTCTTCCTGCTTCATCAGGATTTCGGGCTTGGCGATTTCGGCAAGCACCACATCCAAAGCGGGTTCGGTGGCCTTGTATTCGTCGGCGAAGATTTTTTTGAAGCGTGCCACTTCGTCGGCCAGTGTGGCGGCTTGTTCGGGTTTGACGCCGATGCAGGCCACCGCTTCGCGGGCAATGGCGTTGCGGAGGTTGCCGCCGTTGAACGAGGCGATGCGCAGGGGCGAGGCTTCGTCGAGTTTGTAGAGCAGGCGGGCCAGCAGTTGAATGGCGTTGCCGCGGCCTTTGTTGATGTCGTCGCCCGAGTGGCCGCCGGCGAGCCCTTTCACCTGAATCTGAAAGTATTGCAGTTTGGGGTCGATGAGTTCCTTGCGGTAGGGGAATTTGATTACGGTGTCGATGCCGCCCGCGCAGCCGATAAAGAACTGGCCGTCGTCTTCCGAGTCGAGGTTGAGCAGGGTCTTGCCTTGCAGAAAGCCTTGCTGCAAGCCGAACGCGCCCGTGAGGCCGGTTTCTTCGTCCACGGTAAAGAGGCATTCGAGGGGGCCGTGTTCGATGTCGTCCGAGGCGAGGATAGCCAGTTGGGTGGCCACGCCCATGCCGTTGTCGGCGCCGAGGGTGGTGCCTTTGGCCTTTACCCAGTCGCCGTCCACATAGGCTTCTATGGGGTCGGTGTCGAAATTGTGCGTGGAGTCGCCGTTTTTCTCGCACACCATGTCCATATGGCTTTGCAGGACGATGCCGGGGCGGTTTTCGTGGCCTTTCGTGGCGGGTTTGCGGATAAGCACGTTGCCGGTGGGGTCTTCGTGGCATTCCAGGTGGTGTTCCTGGGCGAAGTTGACCAGATAGGCGCGGATTTTTTCTTCTTTCTTGGAGGGGCGGGGGATGCGGAGCACTTCGGCGAAGTACCGCCACAGCACCCTCGGCTCCAGATTCTGCACATCGTTGTTCATACTCATTTTATTTACTAATTACTATTTATTATTTACTATTCTCATCGCCCTTGTCCTGCGCGCGGGGGCTGCGTGGAAGCTCTTTTTTTGCTCCACGCTTGTCGC
>CAZEOJ010000016.1:3390-20059 GCA_964513825.1 uncultured Bacteroidaceae bacterium | reverse complement strand
TTGGCGAAGCCCATGAAGGCGAGGGCGAGGATGCCGGCGGTGACCAGGGTGATGGGGCCGCCTTTCATGCCTTTGGGCACATTTCCCAACTCAAGCTGTTCGCGGATGCCGGCCATAATCACCAGGGCCAGGGCGAAACCTACCGCGGTGGCGAAGCCGTACACGACGCTTTGGGCGAGGTTGAATTCCTTTTGAATCACCGAGATAGCCACACCCAATACCGCGCAGTTGGTGGTGATGAGGGGCAGGAAGATACCCAGGGCCGCATAGAGCGAGGGGCTGGTTTTCTTCAAGATGATCTCCACCATCTGCACCAGGGCGGCAATCACGAGGATATAGGCCAGGGTCTGCAGGAAGCCCAGGTCGAGGGGCACCAAAATGTATTGGTTGATGAGGAAGGTGATGAGGGTGGCGATAGTGATGACGAACACCACGGCCGCGCCCATGCCCACCGACGAGGAAATCTTGCTCGAAACTCCCAGGAACGGGCAGATACCCAGCGTCTGGGCAAAAACGATATTGTTGACTAATATCGCGCTTATAATCAAAATGATATATTCCATGATACTGAATTTTAAGGGTTAGAATCGCTTTGTCCGTCGGGTTTAGTTTTTGGCCGAAAGACGGCGTACCAAGGCAATCAAGAAGCCCAGGATGATGAACGCACCGGGGGCGAGCACAAAGGCGATGATGCCGTCGCCGCCACCGATAAAGCTCATTCCGAAGAACTTGCCCGCACCCAAGGCTTCGCGCAGGATGCCCAGCAGGGTAAGGGCCAGCGTAAAGCCGAGACCCATGCCCAGACCGTCGAGGAGCGAGGCGAAGACGCCGTTTTTGGAGGCGAAGGCTTCGGCGCGGCCCAACACGATGCAGTTGACCACGATAAGGGGAATGAACATGCCCAGACTTTCGGCCAGGCTCGGCACGAAACCTTGAATCAGGAGATCCACAATCGTGACGAAGGCGGCGATGACCACGATGAAGCACGGGATGCGCACTTTATCGGGAATGACCGATTTGAGGGCCGAGATAAGCATGTTGGAGAGGACGAGCACAAAGGTGGTGGCCAAGCCCATGCCCAGGCCGTTGATGGCCGAGGAGGTGACACCGAGGGTGGGACACATACCCAACATCAGCACCAAAGCGGGGTTTTCCTTGATGATCCCCTTGCTGAAAACTTTCCAGTGATTGATATTCGAACTCATTTCTTCAAATTTTAAAGGTTGGTGGATTGGGTTTGTGTGGCGCCGCTCTGCGCGTCGGCGGTGGCACCGCTCTGCGCATCGGTGGGTTCAGCCTCGCCGGTAAGCTGCGCAAAGGCCTTGAAAGCGCGGTCGAGCGCGTCGCAGTAGGCCCGCGAAGAAATGGTGGCGGCCGTGATGGCGTCTACATCCCCGCCGTCTTTCTTGACGGTGAAGCGGAAAGAGGAGGGGTGTTTGC
Source organism: uncultured Bacteroidaceae bacterium (assembly GCA_964513825.1). Taxonomy (GTDB): domain Bacteria; phylum Bacteroidota; class Bacteroidia; order Bacteroidales; family P3; genus Pullibacteroides. The sequence goes on along the minus strand of CAZEOJ010000016.1, from coordinate 18,619 downwards.
CCTCGAACTGCGTGTAGAACGTCGGCTCGGTCATCTTGGCGCCCAGACCCGGGGTCTCGCCTTGTTTCAGCACCGACACTTTGTTGAGGGTGCCGTCGGGCAGGATGCCGGCCATGAGGTTGAATTCGCCGTTGAAGCCTTGTTTGGTGTAGGTGCTCACGGCCACGCCCACGAGTTGGTCGCCCGTGTAGGCCATGTAGTATTCCAGCGCGCGGTCGGGTTCCCCGTTCAGGGTCACTTTGCCTTCCTGCAAGGTTTCGTAGGCGGGAAGCACTTCTTTGAGCGCGGCTTCTTTTTTCTGTTGCGCGGCGGCTTCGATTTTCTCTTTGGTGAGGGTGTAGACCCCGCCCAGGCAAAGCCCGCAGATGCCGGCGATGAGCGCCAGGCTTAAAAGCATATTGGGGAGTGTGGATTGTAATTTCTTCATGGCGGTGATATTATTTGGCGAGAGCGAAGCGTTCGGGCTTGCAGGCGCGGTTAATAAGAGGTACAAAAGCGTTCATGATGAGGATGGCGAACGAAACCCCTTCGGGGTAGGCGCCGAAAGTACGGATAAGAATGGTGAGCACACCGCATCCGCAGCCGAAGATGAGCTTGCCGCCGCAGGTCATGGGCGAGGTTACCATGTCGGTGGCCATGAAAACGGCGCCGAGCATCATACCGCCCGTAAGCAGGTGGAAGACGGGATCCATGAACTTGTCGGGAGCGCAGAGCCACAGGATGCCCGCGAACACGAAGGCGCTGCCGAGGAAAGCCACGGGGATGTGCCAGGTGATGATCTTGCGGCAGAGCATGTAAAGGCCGCCGAGCAGAATGGCGATGGCCGAAATCTCGCCGATGCTGCCGGCCATGTTTCCGAAGAACAGGTCGCTGTATGCGGGCAGCTGGCTCATCACGTCACCTACGCTCTGACCCGCTTTAAGCCCCTCTTTGGCAATGGCCAGCGGGGTGGGGCCGGTCACCGCGTCGGCGAGGAAACCGCCGCCGAACAGGGGCCGGGGAAGCGTCCAGGTGGTCATGGCCACGGGGAACGAAATCAAGAGGAACACACGTCCCACCAACGCGGGGTTGAAGGGGTTGCTGCCCAGACCGCCGTAGGCCCATTTGCCGATGCCGATAGCGATCAAGGCACCCACGGCCGCCATCCACAAGGGAATGCCGGCGGGCAGGTTGAGCGCCAGCAACAGGCCCGTAATCATGGCCGAGCCGTCGCGGAGCGTGCCGGGACGTTTAAAGAAGAGTGCATTGATGAGTACTTCGAAGAACAGGCACGAAATCACCGTGACAAAGGTGACCAGCAACGCCCGCAGGCCGAAGAAGTAGAAACTGACGAGAAAAGCGGGGATAAGCGCGATGACCACGCCCCACATGATTTTGGTTACCGATTCGGGACCGTGCACGTGCGGCGCGCCCGAAATAACCCATTTATTATTGTTAGCCATATCTGTGAATTATCTTAATGATTCGACACTATTTTGCGTTGCGGGCACGGATAATCTTGCCCACGGTGGCCTTGCCCAGTTTGAGGCAGTCCAAAAGCGGACGGTTGGAGGGGCAGGTGAACTGGCAGCAACCGCATTCGATGCAGTCCATCACCCGCGCCTTTTCGGTCTGGTCAAAGGCTTTGGCGGCCGCGGAGGAGGCGATGAGATAGGGTTCCAGACCCATAGGACAGGCTTCCACGCATTTTCCGCAACGGATGCAGGGATATACCTCGCGGCGGTGCGCCTGCTTTTCGGGCAGAATCAGGATGCCCGACATGCCTTTTACCGAGCTCGCCTCGTCGCTGCACAGCGCCTTGCCCATCATGGGGCCGCCCGAAATCACCTTGCCCGTGTTTTGGGGAAGTCCGCCCACGGCGGCGATGAATTCGGAGACGGGGGTGCCGAAACGCGCCCAGAAATTGGTGGGTTCGGGAACTTCGGGCCCCGTTACCGTGACCATACGCTGCACCAGGGGCATGTTTTTCTGCACGGCTTGATAAACGGCGTAGCAGGTGGCCACGTTGTCCACCACGCAGCCTACGTTGATAGGCAGCTTGCCCGAGGGAACGGCGCGGCCTGTGAGGGCCTTGATGAGCTGTTTCTCGGCGCCCTGCGGGTATTTCATTTTGAGGGGCTGCACCTTGATGCCCGTGAAGCCGGCGGCCACTTCGGTCATGTGCTTGATGGCGGCGGGCTTGTTGGCTTCTATGCCGATAATGGTCTGCGATACGTTGAGCGCCTTCATCAAGGCGGTGGCGCCGATCATGATTTCTTCGGCGTGGTCGAGCATGAGGCGGTTGTCGCAGGTGAGGTAGGGTTCGCATTCCACGCCGTTGAGCAACAGGAATTCGGCCTTGGCGTCTTTGGGAGGCATGAGTTTGACATGCGTGGGGAAGCAGGCCCCGCCCATGCCGACGATACCCATTTCCTTGACCCGTTGGATAATGGCGGGGCCGTCCAACGTGATCTCGCGTTTGATTTCGGGGCTGCGGTCGATGCTTTCTTCCCATTCATCGCCTTCCACATCGATAAAGATAGCGGGTTTGGGATAGTTGGAGGCGTCGGGAATGTCGGCTATCTTGTTGACCGTGCCGCTGACGGGCGAATGCACCACCGCGCTCAGGAACGCGTCGTTCTGGGTGAGCACGGTGCCCACCTTCACCTTGTCGCCTTTGGCCACAATAGGTTGCGAGGGCGCTCCGAGGTGCTGGCTCACCATCACGCAGACTTGCTTGGGCAAGGGCAGAACCTTGGCGGGGGCTTCGGTGTTGAGTTTTTGGTCGTGGGGATGCACCCCACCTATGTTGAATGTTTTCATATTCTTATGAGTGATGATTGACGGTTAAACGATTAGGCCTGTGCGGGCGTTTCCGGTGCGGCGGGAGCGGGTTGAGGCGCGGCGGCGGGCTTGGGCGCCGGAGCCGGACGCAGCTTCTCCTTGGGCAGCACGGTGATGGCGTTGCGCGGGCAGACCCTCACGCAAAGCTGACAGGCGACGCAGAGGTCGTCGTTGATATAGGCCAGGTTGTTCTCGACGGTGATGGCTTGCTTGGGGCAGGTCTGCGCGCACTTGCCGCAGCCGATGCACGATACCTTGCATACCTTGACCGCCGCCGCGCCTTTCTGCTTGTTGACGCAGGCCACCACGACGCGCCCCGTTTTCTCGCGTTTGCGGCGCACTTCGATCACGCCGCGCGGGCAGGCCTTGGCGCAGGCCCCGCAGGCGGTGCACTTGTCGGGATCCACTTCGGGAAGCCCGGTCTGGGGATTGACGTGAATGGCGCCGAACGTACAGGCCTTGACGCAGTCGCCCAGTCCCAGACAGCCGAAAGGACAGCCGCCCTCGCCGGGAAATACGCTGGTGGCGTAGGCGCAGCTCTGATAGCCCTCGAACCTGACGTTGGGCGTGGTGTTGCAGGTGCCGCCCTGACAGCGCACCACCGCCACGCGGGGTTCGGACTTCTCGGCCACACGACCCAGGATTTCGGCAATCTTGCCGAGGTTCTCCTCGTTGCATACGGGGCAACCCGTCAGCGAGGCGTCTTTTACGATGGCCTCGGCCATAGCGCGGCAGCCGGCCTTTCCGCAGGCACCGCAGTTGGCACCCGGCAAGGCGTCGGCCACGAGGTCGATGCGCGGGTCTTCTTCCACTTTGAATCTTTGCGCCACCACATAGAGAATCAGTGCCAGCACCAATCCCAAGGCAGCCAAAAGCACAATGGCATAAATGATAGTTACATTCACGGTTCTTTATTTTTGTTAGGTTTGTTCTCTTTCATCATCACCCAATCCTCTATCACCTGCGGAAAATGGCGGTGTTCCAGACGGTGAATCCTTTCGGAGAGCGTCTGTTCGGAGTCTTGCGGCGACACTTCGCATTCGGCTTGGAAAATCACCTTTCCCTCGTCGTAGCGTTCGTTGGCCTCGTGTATGGTGATGCCGCTCTTTTTGCAGCCCGAGGCCAGCACGGCGCGGTGCACCCTGTTTCCATACATGCCTTTGCCTCCGAAAGCGGGCAGGAGGGAGGGATGCAGGTTCAGCACGGGGTAGCGCGCGATAAGGAAAGGCGGCACGAGCGACAGGAATCCCGCCAGCACGAGGTGGCTTACCTGATGCTCCCGCAGGGCCGGCAACAGAAAAGCGGAATCGTTGAGTTGACGGCGGCTGACGGGCAGGGCGGGGAGGCCGAGCCGTGCGGCGCGTTCCAAAACGGGTGCCCCGGGGCGGTCGCAGACCAGAACGACGGGTCGGATGCGGCTATCCCCGCGGAAATAGTCGCATATCCGTTGCACGTTGCTTCCGTTTCCGGAAGCGAACAAGGCGATCCGTGCAGAGGGTAAGGCTTCCTCCATATATTAAGGTCTGTTTCACCAATCCCAAAACGCGGCGCGAATATACGCAAAATGTGTGTTAAACCCTACCCGAAAAAAAATTAACAACTCCCGTTGATAAGTTATGAGGGCCCCGGTTAGCATATGTCAAAAAAAAACTGTTTCTTTGCAACAGTTTAACCCATAAAAAACGAACAAAATGTCTCAGATTGAAAGTGATGTAAAAGCTATCATCGTTGATAAGCTTGGTGTAGACGAAAAGGAAGTAACCCTCGAGGCCAACTTCACCAACGACTTGGGTGCCGACTCTCTGGATACGGTAGAGTTGATTATGGAATTTGAAAAGAAATTCAATATTTCCATTCCCGACGATCAGGCGGAAAAGATCGCTACCGTAGGCGACGCCATCAAGTTTATCGAAGCCAACGCGAAATAAGCTTTCGAGAAAATCGAAAAGGGGCGGAAGACAACTATATTTATATAGGGCTTGTTTTCCGCCTTTTTTCTCTCTAAACCTTAGACTTTGTACATGGAACTTAAAAGAGTGGTTATTACCGGTATGGGAGCTATCACTCCTATCGGGAACAATCTTCAGGATTATTGGAACGCTTTGCTGGCAGGTACCAGCGGGGCGGCTCCCATCACGCATTTCGACGCTTCTAAATTCAAGACGCAGTTTGCCTGCGAGGTCAAGAATTTCGATATAAATCAATATATGGACCGCAAGGAGGCGCGCAAGCACGACCTCTATTCGCAATACGGCATCGTGGCTTCGGACGAGGCCATCGCCGATGCGGGGCTGCTTTCGGCGCAGGGCTTGGATAAAGACCGTGTGGGTGTTATCTGGGCTTCGGGTATCGGCGGTTTGATGAGCCTCTTTACCGAGGTTTCGGAATTCGCCACCGGCGACGGCACACCGCGTTTCAGTCCTTTCTTCATTCCGCGCATGATCGCCGATATCGCCGCCGGCCATATCAGCATCAAGAACGGTTTCCGGGGTCCCAACTTCGCCACCGTTTCGGCTTGCGCTTCTTCGGCCAACGCTTTGGCCGACGCCTATACCTATATCCGTCTGGGCAAGGCCGACGCTTTTGTATGCGGCGGCTCGGAGGCGGCGGTGAGCATTCCCGGCGTGGCGGGCTTCAACGCCATGCACGCCATTTCGTCGCGCAACGACGATCCGGCCACCGCGTCGCGTCCTTTCGACAAAGACCGCGACGGTTTTGTATTGGGCGAGGGTGCGGGCGCGCTGATTCTGGAAGAATACGAACACGCCAAGGCCCGCGGCGCCAAGATCTATGCCGAGGTAGTGGGCGCGGGGCTTACCGCCGACGCGCATCACATGACCGCTCCCGATCCGGAGGGCACCAGCGTGGCGCGCGCCATGCGTCTTGCCGTGGAGGAAAGCGGTTGCCGTATCGAGGATGTGGATCACATCAACACGCACGGTACCTCCACGCCTGTGGGCGACGTGGCCGAGGTGACGGGTATCGTCAAGGTGTTCGGCGAACACGCCTATAACATCAACATCAACTCCACCAAATCCTGCACGGGACACCTGCTCGGAGCGGCCGGGGCTATCGAGGCCATCGCGGCCACCATGGCGGTGAAGAACGACATCGTTCCTCCCACCATCAACCATTTTACCGACGATCCCGCTCTCGATTCCAAGCTGAACTTCACGTTCGGCAAGGCGCAGAAACGCACGGTGAACCTGGCGTTGAGCAACACCTTCGGGTTCGGTGGACACAATGTGTCGATCGCTATCAGGAAGTATGTAGATTAACGGCCTATGTGGGGATTTCTCGCTGCTTCGTTTTCGAAAGAGAAGCAAATGTATACGGCTGTGAAAAATATTCTCGGGTTCTATCCCGGGAATATTTTTTTATATCGCCTGGCTTTCCGGCACAAGTCGGCTTCGCGCGTGGTGGGCACGGTCAAGAGCAACAACGAGCGTCTGGAATACTTGGGAGACTCGGTCATCAGCACCGCGGTGGCGCATTATCTTTTTAAGCGTTATCCGCACGAGGACGAGGGTTTCCTTACCGAGATGCGCTCGAAAATGGTGAGCCGCGCCACGCTCAACAAGGTGGCCTTGAAAATGGGGCTGCACGAGCTGCTGAATATCGACGCGCGGGCGGGGGGATTCAAGTCGGTGGACGGCAATGCGTTGGAGGCGCTCATGGGGGCGGTGTTCCTCGACAAAGGCTATCGTTTTGCCGAAAAAATCATCCAAAAGCGCATCATCGGGGTCCATATCGATATGGATGAAATGGAGAAGCGCGATTGGAACTACAAGAGCAAGTTGATAGACTGGTGCCAGCGGGAGCGGTTCCGCGTCAATTTTCAGGTGCAGGACACGATCCGTCAGCAGGGCAAGCGGCTCTATAAGGTGGCGGCTATGGTGGGGAGCGAAGTGTGGGGCGAGGGGCTCGACCAGTCGATCAAGGCGGCCGAGCAGCAGGCCGCGGAGAATGCCTACAAGAGCCGGGTGGTGGCGATAGAGGAGAAACATCGGAAAGAGAATTTCCGCGAGGTGTTGCCCGAGGCGACGGAACGTCCGCGGCCTGCGGCTGCGTTTGAGCCCGTGGTGGAACTTGTGGCCGAGTCTGTGGTGGAATACGGGGTTGCGGTCAATACCATATCGGCGCGCTTGCAGTCGCTGGACAGTAATCAGGAAACCGAGTCGTCATGCAGTCACTGAAAGATTTGATAGAGAAAGCGTGGGAAGATCGCGCGTTGCTCTCCCAAGCGTCTTGTAAAGAGGCGGTGGAGAGGGTGATAGCGTGTCTCGACAGGGGCGAGGTGCGTGTGGCGGAGCCTGCGGGCGAAGAGGACGGACGCACGTTGTGGCAGGTGAACGAATGGGTCAAGAAGGCCGTGCTGCTCTATTTCTCGGTGGCTTCCATGAAGGTGCTGGAGGTGGGCCCTTACGAATATCACGACAAGATTCCGCTCAAACGGGGCTTCGAGGAAGCCGGCGTGCGGGTGGTGCCGCCCGCGGTGGCGCGCTACGGCTCGTTTTTGGAGAGGGGGGCGGTGATGATGCCTTCTTATGTGAACATAGGCGCGCGTGTGGGTGCGGGCACTATGGTCGATACTTGGGCCACGGTGGGTTCGTGCGCGCAGATTGGCGCGCATGTGCATCTGAGCGGGGGCGTGGGCATAGGCGGTGTTTTGGAGCCTTTGTCGGCGCGTCCCGTGATTGTGGAGGATGATTGTTTCATCGGCTCGCGCTGCATCTTGGTGGAGGGCGTGCAGATAGGCCGCGAGGCGGTTCTGGGGGCCAATGTGTGCATCACGGGTTCCACGCATATCGTGGACGTGAGCGGTGCGGAGCCCAAGACCTACCGGGGCTGGGTGCCGCCGCGGTCGGTGGTGATTCCCGGCACCTTGCCCAAGACGTTCGCCGCGGGAACCTATCAGGTGCCCTGCGCCTTGATTATCGGAAAACGCAAGGCGTCGACCGACACCAAGACCACGCTCAACGAGGCTTTGCGCGATTTTGCGGTAGCTGTATAACCTTTTGAATTGTAGGATGATATGGATATAAGGATTTGCAATCATTCCGACAACGAGCTTCCTGCCTACGCCACCGGACTTTCGGCGGGCATGGACCTGCGGGCTTTCCTGCCCGAGCCTGTGGTGCTGGCGCCGGGTGCGTATGCCCTGATTCCCACGGGGCTGCATATCGAGCTGCCGGCGGGCTACGAGGCGCAGGTGCGTCCCCGCAGCGGGCTGGCGGCCAAGAGCGGGGTGACGGTGCTCAACGCGCCCGGCACCATCGACGCCGACTACCGGGGCGAAATCAAGGTGATACTCATCAATCACTCCACCGAGCCCTTCACCATACACAGCGGCGACCGCATCGCGCAGATGATTGTGGCCCGCTACGAGAAAGTGGACTGGCTCCCCGCCGACAGTCTTTCCGACACCGACCGCGGCGAGGGCGGCTTCGGGCATACCGGCATAAAGGATATACGAAAATGAAGATAGTGATTCCTATGGCGGGTATCGGCAAGCGGATGCGCCCGCATACCCTCACCACCCCCAAACCCCTTATCAGGCTTGCGGGGAAATCGATTGTGGAACATCTGGTGGAAGAGATTTCGAAAGCGGTGAAAGATCCCGTGGACGAAATCGCTTTCGTCATGGGGCATTTCGGCGAGGAAGCCGAGAAGGCCGTGTTGGAGTCGGCCCGCAGGATAGGGGCGAAAGGCCGCATCTACTATCAGGAGGAGGCGTTGGGCACGGCGCACGCCATTCTCTGCGCCGCCGATTCGTTGCAGGGGCCTGTGGTGGTGGCTTTCGCCGACACGATCGTCTATTGCTCCACACCCTTGGATCTGGGGCACGACGCGGTGATATGGACGATGAAGGTGGACGACCCTTCGGCTTTCGGCGTGGTGCTTACCGATGCGGGCAACCGTATCAAGGGCTTTGTGGAAAAGCCCAAGACCAGGGTTTCCGACCAGGCCATCATCGGCATCTATTTCTTCAAGGACGGCGAGAACCTGCGTCACGAACTGCAATATCTCATCGACCACGATGTGCGCAAGGGCAAGGAGTATCAGCTTACCGACGCCTTGCAGAACATGCTGGACAAAGGCTTGCGTTTTTATAGCGCGGAGGTGGATGAGTGGCTCGACTGCGGCAACCAGCAGGCCACCGTGCAGACCCATACGCGCGTGCTCGAACATCAGGGGCATTTTGTGTCGCCGCAGGCGCAACTCGAAAACAGCGTGGTGATTCCGCCTTGCCATATCGCTTCGGGTGTAAGGATAAAAAATTCGGTGATAGGGCCTTATGTAAGCATGGGGGAGGGGTGTGACATCGCCGATTCGCGCCTCTGTGAAAGCATCTTGCAGGAGGAGGTGTGTATGCGGCATACGGGTGCGGCATGTTCCATGTTCGGAAAAAAATCCGAAATTAGCGGTGCGGCCTCCGTCTTCGCGTTGAGCGACTACTCGTGCGTGCAGGCTCCGGGCCGCCAAGAAGAATAAGCCTATGAAGAAAAGGGTGAGGATTTCCGTATTCGTTGCCGCGTGCGTCTTTGTCGCGGCTACGGCCGCGGCGCGGGAAACGCGGGCGGACGACGGGAGAACTACCCTCGATTCGCTCTTTATGGAGGCCACGTCGCGCTATATCAGCGAGAAGCCGCAGGAAGCGCTGGACCTCTATCTCTCATTGCTCGACCAAGACCCCGAAAACGCCACCGCCGCCTATCAGGTGGCCGTTCTGCTCTCCGAACGCAAACAGTTCTCGCAGGCCTTGATGTATGCCGAGAGGGCCAGCGCCCTCGACCCGCAGAACGAATGGTTCGCCCTGCTTGTCACCGAGATATACAAGAACACGCGCCAATATGCCAAGGCCGCGGCCATATTCCGCCGCTTGCAGGAGTTGAAGCCCTACTATCCCGACTATTTCTACGAGGAGGCCAACATGTATGTGCTCTCCGAGAACCTGCCGCGTGCCATAGAGGTCTACGACCGTTTGGAGGCCCGGCTCGGCTTTACCGACGAATGGACCATGCAGAAATACAAGCTCTACATGGGCATGGGCAACGAGAAGGCGGCACGGGCGGAGATAGAGCGTGCGTGCGCGGCCATGCCCGGGGAGACCAAGTACTGGGAGATGCTGGCGCAGATGTACATCAAGGAGAAGAAATACAAACCGGCCTTGGCCTGTCTCAAGAAGGTGCTCGAAATCAAGCCGGACGATCCCTATATCTACATCTCGCTGGCCGACTACTACCGGCATACGGGCGACGGCAGGCAGGCTTTCCTGGCTTTGGAGAAGGCCGTGTCGAATCCCGCGCTCGATTTCCAGACCAAGGCGACGATGTTGCAGACCTATTATGCCGACACCGAGGAGCATAAGGCGTCGGAGCTCCTATCCCAAGCCTCGCGGCTCTTCAAGGCGCTCAACAGCACGCATCCCAACGAGCCGCAGGGTTTCTTCGCCCACGCCAAGTTCCTGCTCTTTACCGACAGGACCGCCGAGGCGCTTCCGCTCCTGGAACGCGCCCTGTCGCTCGACTCCTCGGTCTACTCGGTATGGAACCTGACGCTCTACGCCTGTCAGGTGTCGGGCGACACGGCGCGTCTGCGTTCTTTTGCGCGCGAGGCTGCCGCACGTTTTCCCGAACAGCCCGCGCCCCTGATGTATGCGGCCTTGGCCGAGGCCATGCGCGGAAATTCCGCCCTCGCGCTCGAATACGCCAAAGGCAGCCTCGCGCGCAACTATGGCCGCGAGCCCTTCGTCGACAAGGTGAACCTGCAACTTATCGGTGACGCTTCTTTCGAACTCGGTCACCTCGACGAAAGCCTCGCGGCCTACGAAAGATTGTTCGAGCTCGATCCCGACGACCCCTATGTGCGCAACAACTACGCCTACTATCTGGCGTTGGCGGGCAGGGAACTGGGCAAGGCCGAGATGCTGGCGGCCAAGCTGTGCAAGGAACAGCCCGCCAACGCCACCTTCCTCGACACCTACGGCTGGGTGCTGTTCCGCATGGGGCGCTACGACAAGGCCCGGACATACGTCAAGGCCGCCTTGGACCACGGGGCGGACAAGGATGCCACGGTGTGGGAGCACTACGGCGATATTCTGTATAAGGAGGGCGACCGGGGCAAGGCCGCGGACTGTTGGAAAAAGGCCGCCGCGCACGCCCGCCCCGACGAACAGGCCCGCATCCGGCAAAAAATGGAGGATCCCGAAAAATGGATAGACTGAACGATAAAGTGCGCGGCGCGCTGCGCGGATTGCTGGCGTGCCTTTGTCTGTGGGGCGCGGTGGCGTGTCAGGACGAGCGCAAGGATACCGCCTGGCAGAACCAGAGTTTCGTGCTCGACGAGGAGATTGCCTTGCAGGCAGGGGATTCGGTGGATTTCATCCTGCTCAAGGCGATGCAGTACAACACCCGTTTCGAGAATTTCTCCACGCCGCTCGACATCCGTCTCCAGTTCGGGAAGAACGAGGTCTCGCTGGGCGGGCAGCTGCGTATCGCCGACGGTGCGGTGATCTGGGGCAACTTCACCAAGTTCTTCATCGAGCCGTTCCGCTACCGTCTCACGCCCGACACGCTCATCCTCTGGAACAAGTTCGAGAACTCGGCGGTGGTGTACAGCGACACCGCTATGGAGGACTCTCGTTCGCTGCCGCAGGTTTTCCGCCTGGCGCAGTGTCTGTTGCTGAGGCAGGTGGATACGGGGATGCTGACGGGCGAGCGGACTTTGTCCGCGAGCACGGACGAGGATTGGACGATAAAGGGCATCGTGGCCGACAGCATCGCCTGGCGGGCCGTGGTGGGCAAGGACGATTTCCGTCTGCGGGGCCTGACGGTGGCCTACAAGGAGAAGGGCAGCGAGATACAGGCCGAGATGCGCTACCGCGAGGACAACGGTTTTGAATGCCGGCTTTCGCTCGACGGGCAGGAAATGATCAAGGCGCGTATCCGCTATACCAAGGTGAAGTGGAACGGCAGTCTCACCTATCCGATGAACTTCGACGCCGGCACCCGCGTGGAATACAACCACGGGCTTCTGCGCGAAAGCCGGCAGATGATGGCCGACAGCGTGGCTTTATACATGGAATAGTATGATGTCTTTCAAACATATCACCCTCTTGCTCTGCGCGCTCTTGCTGTGCGCCGCCCCCTTGCGGGGTCAGGACCGCAAGACCCTCGAAGCCAACAAGAAGAAGCTGGAGCAGGAAATCGAGCAGACTTCCAAGCAGCTCAATCAGACCCAATCGAAGAAGAAGGCCACCACCGCGCAGTTGAACCTGCTCAACAGCAACATCGACAAGCGCAAGAAACTCATCAACGGGCTCAACAAGGAAGTGGAGCTCACCAACCGTCAGATAAACAATCTCGAAAACAAGATCACCCGTCTGAGCCGCGACGTGGAGAACCTGCGCGCCGAATACGCCAAGCTCATCGTATCGTCCTACCGTCACCGCAACCGCTATTCCTCGCTCATGTTCATCCTCTCCTCCAAAGACTTCAACCAGGCCGTGCGGAGGGTGCGCTACATCAGCCAGTACAACGAGTATATCCGCAAGCAGGTCAATCTGATAAACGAGAAGCAGGCGGTGCTCAAAACCAGCCGCGAGAGTTTGGAGGAGGAACGGGCGGGCAAGCAGCGTCTGGTGAGCGACCAGCAGCGCGAGAAGAAGAAGCTGGAGCAGGAGCAGAAGGAGAAGAACCGCATCGTGGCGCAGCTGAAAAGCCAGGAGAAGACGCTCAAAAAGAAGCTGTCCGACCAGCAGAAGAAGGTGAACGAGCTCAACGCCAAGATAAAGAAACTGATAGAGGAGGAGGTGCGCCGTTCGCAGGCCGAGGCGCAGAAGAACGGGGCGACGGCCACCGCCAACAAGAACGCCTACGCGCTCACGCCCGCCGAAAAAGCGCTTTCGGGCAATTTCGAGAGCAACAAGGGCAAGTTGCCGTGGCCTTTGGAACGCGGCACCATTTCGGGGCGTTTCGGCACACATCCGCATCCTATGGTGCCGAGTGTCACGGTCACCAACAACGGCATCGACATCCTCACCGAGAAAGGGGCGTCGGCCCGGGCGGTGTTCCAGGGCGAGGTGGCGAGCATAGGCTCTGTCTACGGGCTCAAGTTCGTCATGGTGCGCCACGGGGGCTACATCAGCGTGTACGCCAATCTCGACCAGGTGTATGTGAAGCAGGGGCAGAAGGTGGAGACCAAGCAGAAGATAGGGCGGGTGTATTACGACAGCGAGGAGGACAAGACCGAGTTGCAGTTCCAGTTGTGGAAAGGCACCGAGAAAATCAATCCCGAATATTGGATCGCTAAATAATTGCGGATATGGAAAAGACAAAGACCGTTTGTGTGTATTGCGCCTCTTCGGTGGGCAACGATATGGATTTTATCGAGGCCGCGCGCGAGACGGGGCGCCGCATCGCCCGCAGGCAGTGGAGGCTTCTCTATGGCGGGGCGTGCTGCGGTCTGATGGGCATTCTGGCCGACGCGGCCTTGTCGGAGGGCGGGGAGGTGCACGGCATCATTCCCGATTTTTTCAAGGATTACGATTTCGAGGTGATTCATCCCAACCTGAGCTATCTGGAAAGGGTAGGCACCATGTCGCGCCGCAAGGAGATGCTGGTGGCGCAGGCCGACGCTTTTGTGGCGCTGCCGGGTTCGTACGGCACCTTGGACGAATTGTTCGAGACCTTGGTGCTCAAACAGCTCAAACAGATAGACAAGCCTATCTTCCTGCTCAACCCCAAGGGGTTCTACGACCCTGTGCTGCAACAGATGGACAGGATGCAGGAGGCGGGCTATCTGCAAGCCGACAACCGCGCGTTGTTGCAGGTGGTGACCACGGTGGACGCGTTGGAGAAGGCCTTGGGCGATTATTTCGGAGAATAGGAAAATAAAGGAGGATATGGATATGAAAAGAAGTTTGATTCTCGCCACGCTTTGTTTTTTCGTCTGCGGGGCCGCGCTGTATGCCGCTCCCGCCTCTTCCGCCAAAAACACGGAGGGTTTCGAAATCCGGGTCAAGGTGAACCACTATCCCGATTCCATGGGGCATCTCCTGCTTTTGGGGCGCTATAACTGGTCGGCGCAGTACATCACCGACACGGCGGTCTACGATGCCAAGAGCAAGACCTATCTCTTTTCGGGGCCCGCGCGCAAGGAGGGCGGCATGTATCTGCTCATCACGGCCGACCACCAGTATGTGGACTTTATCTTCGACCAGGACCAGCACATCGGCATCGAGGTGGACTATCCCGACATGTATTCCACGATCAAGTTCAAGGATTCTCCCGAAAACGAGGTCTATCAGGCCTTCGCCAACGTGGGCAAGGAGGATTACGGCAAGATGAACCGTTTGCAGAAAGACTACAAGGAGGCCGAGGAGGCGCACGACAGCGTCCGTCAGAATGCCTTGCGCACCGAAATCAACGGACTTTACGACAAAATGGAGAAAGACCGCGAGGATTTCGCCGCCCGTAATCCGGGCAATCTGATGTCGGCCATCTTCACCGCGCAGAAAGACCCCGAGGTGCCCGATGCGCCCGAGGACGTTCCCGAAAGCGAGAAGCGTCTCTGGCAGTACGAATACTACAAGAACCACTATTTCGACAACTACGACCTCTGCGACGACCGTCTGCTGCGCACGCCGCTTTTCTATCAGAGGGTCAAGAACTTCCACGACAAGGTGCTCTATATGCAGAGTCCCGATTCGATAAAATTCGCGTGGGAGAGGCTGATCGACAAGGCCGAGTGCAACAAGGAGATGTTCAAGATGCTGGTATGGTATCCCGTGGACGAGTACCAGCGTTCGGAAATCATCGGACAGGACGCCATTTGGGTGTATCTGGCCAAGAAATACTATCTGGGCGGCAAGGCTTATTGGGCCTCGAACGCCATTGTGGAGAACTTCCGCAAGCGCATCGAGCGTGTGGAGCCGCTCTTGATAGGCAACACGCCCAAGGAATTCTACTGTCCCGACACCACGATAGGCCAGCCTAACCAGAATTGGGTGTCGGTGTTCTCGTCGCCCAAGCGCTATTCGGTCATCATCTTCTGGTCGCTTACCTGCGGACACTGCAAGAAAGCCATGCCGCTCTGGCACAAGCTCTACGAGGAGAAGGGCAAGACCTTGGATTTCGAGGTGTTCGCCGTCTGCAAGGATTTTGACGTACCGGCCTGGAAAGACTATATCCGCGACCACAATCTGCTGGGCTGGATCAACCTGAACGGCAAGGAATCGAATCTCGACTACAACGATGCCTGGGACATCACCACCACGCCCACCGTCTATGTGGTGGATCGTCAGAACCGTATCGTTACCAAGAAGATAGAGCCCGACTATTTGGAGGATTTCCTCAAAAACTGGCAGCGCACCTACTATCCCGATGAGGTCTATCCCCGTTAG
>CAZEOJ010000016.1:0-3290 GCA_964513825.1 uncultured Bacteroidaceae bacterium | reverse complement strand
TTTCCTCAAAAACTGGCAGCGCACCTACTATCCCGATGAGGTCTATCCCCGTTAGGCGGGAGAGACTGTGCGGGCGTGACTAGGCGGGGGTGGCTAGGCGGGGGTGGCGACGGCGACCACCGAGACCTTTACGCCGGGAATCTTGAACAGTTCGCGGCAGCAGCTTTCCAAGGTGGCGCCGGTGGTGATGACATCGTCCACCAAAAGGATATGCAGCGGTGCGCCTGCGATTTTCGCGGCCACCTCGCGGTTCAACGCAAACCCGTCGCGCACATTCTGCCAACGAGACACGCGGTCTTTCTTGGTCTGACTCTGCGTCATCTCGCGTTTGAGCAACAGATCGGGCAGGGTTTTGAGCGGCACTATCGCCTGCATCCCTTCTATAAGGCAGAGCGCCTGATTGTAGCCTCTTTTTTTGAGTTTCTTGGGGTGGAGCGGCACGGGCACGGCATAGTCGATGCTTTCCAGAAAATGATTGTCCACGCACCGCTGCGCCATGCAGCGCCCCAAAAAACGTCCCGCCTGCGGCATACGGTTGTATTTGAGAAGATGCAGCAGCCGCTGCACGCAGCCTTTCGGACGGAAGTCGAACAACGCCCAGGCCGTTTCTATGGGCACGCGGGCGCACAGGTTCCGCGCCACGGGATTGTCCCGCCGGCTTTCGTAGCCGGTATAGGGCAGGGTGGCCGTACAACTCCCGCAGAGCACGTCCTCGCCTTTTTGCAGACGGGAGCCGCAGGCGGGGCAGGTCTCGGGATAGAGAAACGCGAGCAAGTCGGAAAGTATGTTCACAGGAGCGTGTTTTGTTTGCGAAATTAGGCTATCTTTGCCTGTCTCCGTGTTAAGGAAATGTTAAAAACGGAGTCTGATTTGTTAAAAATACTTAAAGAGATATGGAAGGACGCAAAAAAGAAAAGACGCTCTATTGGGTCATTATCCTCCTGGTGATTGCCTTGGGCGTGTGCCTCTACTACGGGGTACGGGTGTCGATACAGAAGAACGAGAGCTTTGCCCACGGGGTGGAATTGCAGAGCGAGCTCAATCAGGTGATGGACGAATACAACACCGTCAAGCTCGAGAATCAGGATCTTACGAGCCAACTTTCCGAAAAGGACAGTGTGATTATGGCCAATCGGAAAGAGATAGAGAAACTTATCGCTTCGCAGGCCGACTACCGCAAAATCAAGCGCAAACTCGAGCTTCTGCGTGCCATCACACAGGATTATGTGGTGCGCATCGACTCTCTGGTAACCGTGAACAAGCAGTTGGAAGAGGAGAACACGCAGATGAAGGAGGAGGTGAACCGGGTGCAGGAGCGCAACACGCAGCTTACGGCCGACAAGCGGCTGTTGGAAGACAAGGTGGAGGTGGCCTCCACGTTCAAGGCCTACGATTTGAAGGCCGCCACTTTCCGTGTGCGGGGCGACGGCAAGGAAATCGCCACTGACCGCTCGCATCGCATCACCCGCATCAGCATCACCTTTGTATTGAGCGAGAATAAGATTGTGGAAGCCGGCAAGAAGGCTATCTACGCGCGTATCTCGCGTCCCGACGGGGTGGTGATGTCGGTGAGCGACGACGACCTGTATTCGTTCGAGATGAACGGCGAGAAATATCAATATACCGTAAAGGAGGAAATCGACTACGAGAATCAGTCGATGCCTGTCAAAATGGTGTGGGACCGTATATCGGACGGTGCGGCTATGGAAGGCAAATACGATGTGATGCTCTATATGGACGGCAAGGAGATAGGGCGCACAGCCTTTATGGTGCGCAACTAACCTTTGGCCTCGGCTTCGAGGCGGGCGAGGGCGGCGGCGCCGAGAATGGCCGCGTCCTTGAGGGTTTCCATCAATTCAGAAAGTTCTATGCGGACGGCGGGGGTATCCTCCGCCGTTTTTTTGTAGCAGAACAGCAGGTTCTGTGCAAAATATGCGCGCAAGGGGGTGAGCAGGATCTCTCCCGCCTGCGCCACGCCGCCGAACACGAAAATATGCGTGGGCGCGGTGACGCAGGCGATGTTGGCCAGCGCCTGGCCCAAAATCCGTGCCGCCTTATCGTAGGCGGCCAAGGCCGGCGGGTCGCCCGCCTTGGCCGCCTCGGCCACTTGCCGATAGGTGGAGGCTTGGGGTGTGACGCCTTTTTCTGTGCAGATTTCCAGATAGTTTTGGAGGATTCCACCCGCCGAGACATAGCGTTCCAGACAGCCTTTGCGTCCGCAGCCGCAGGGTCTTCCGTCGGGTTCCACCGTCATGTGGCCGATTTCGCCCGCCATACCGTTGAGGCCGTACACGAGCCCGCCGTTGCAGAAAACGCCGCCGCCCACGCCCGTGCCGAGGGTCACGCAGATAAAATCGTCGGTATGCCGCGCCTTGCCGTAGAAGCGTTCGCCCACGGCGGCGGCGTTGGCGTCGTTGTCCACCGCCACGGGAATGCCGGGAAAATATTGCGCCAACTCGTCCTTGATCGAAATCGCTTCCTTGAATTTCAGGTTGGCCGCGTCGCGCAACACGCCTGTGCGCGGGTTCACGTTGGGGCAGCCTACGCCTATGCCCTCCACTTTCTGTCCGCTCACCTTGGCCATGCGCAGAATCGTGTAGGCAATGGTTAGCACCAGATCGCGCGCTTGCGTAAACGAGGTGGTATTCAGTTTTTCGTGGTCTATCACTCTTCCCGAAGCGTCCACCGCTCCGATTTGCGTATGGGTTCCTCCTATATCGACTCCGCAGTACATAATATGGTGTTTATAGGTGCTTGTTCAGGTGCGCAAAAGTAGGAAAAAAATTTTAAAACATTATATAAAAATGTCTTGCGATTTTACACTTCGATAAAATCGGGGATTGTACGATATAAGGAAAAACGGTTATGGAGAACAGGGGGATAGAAAAGAAGCGCAAGGCCCGGCGGGACGGGGCGGAGGGGGAGGCCTTGGCGGCTGATTATCTGCAAGAAAAAGGATATACGGTGTTGGACGCCAACTATCATCACGTGCATCGGGAGATTGACCTTGTGGTGCGCAAGGGTGATTGTGTGGCGTTTGTGGAGGTGAAGACGCGCAGTTCCGATGCGATTCTCGAAGCACCTTTGGCGGTGGGGCGCCGCAAGCAGATGTTTCTGTTCTCGGCGGCCTCGCGTTTTTTGGCGCAGCGGCGGGTGGGCGATTGCGAGGTGCGCTTCGACATCGTCTGGGTGGAGGTGGACAAGGAGGGGAACAAGCATGTCGTGGAACACATCGAAGGCGCCTTCACCCCCTTCGGCGGGTAAGCCCCCTATCAAGGTTCGCCCCGCCC
>CAZEOJ010000015.1:0-20086 GCA_964513825.1 uncultured Bacteroidaceae bacterium | reverse complement strand
AAAATTGGGTTTTATGATACGGAAAGCGTCATATCCTTTGTTGAAACTGCATTGCGCCGGTTGCGCGCACCGTTCGGAGGGCATCGCCGCCAAAGTGGAGGGGGTGGAGAAGGCATCGGCCAACTTTGCCGCCGGATTGCTCTATGTGGAATACGACCCCGAGCGTTTCCGCGCCGAAGACCTCAAAGCCGCCATCGACCACGCGGGATACGAATTGATCATAGACAGCGAGGATCCTTTCAGCGAACAGGAGAAACAAAACCGTAAGAACTACGCCACGTTGCGCAAGAAAGTGATTTTCACGTGGATTCTCGCGCTTCCTCTGTTGGTTTTAGGCATGGCGCACGGCTGGCATTTCGAGGGCAAGAACCTCATCCTGATGTTGCTTTCGTTGGCTATCCTGCTCATCGGCGGGCGTGATTTTATCCGCAACGCCTGGATTCTGGCCACACAACGCAGCACCAACATGGACACGCTGGTGGCGGTGAGCACGTTGGTGTCTTTCGTATTCAGTCTTTTTACGCTGTGTTTTCCGCAGTTCTGGGAGGCGAGGAACATAGAGGCCCATGTCTATTTCGAGGCTTCGGGCATGATTATCGCCTTTGTTCTGCTGGGTAAGTTGATGGAGGGGCGCGCCAAGAACGGCACGTCCAAAGCCTTGCAGGATCTGATGCATCTGCAACCGGCCACCGCCTTGCGCATCAACGCCGACGGTACGGAAAAAGAGGTGGGCGTGAAGGAATTGCAAACGGGTGACCGCGTGCGTATTCTGCCGGGTGAGGCCGTTCCCGTGGACGGGGTGGTGCTGGCGGGCAGTTCGTATGTGGACGAAAGTATGCTTACCGGCGAACCGTTGGCGGTGAACAAGACCGTCGGGAATAAAGTGGCCGCGGGCACAATCAATCAGAAGGGCTCGTTGGAGGTTGAGATTACGGGCGTGGGGCAAAGCACGGTGCTGGCCGGCATCGTACGCATGGTGCGCGAGGCGCAGGGCAGCAAGGCGCCCGCGCAACGCATCGCCGACAAGGTGGCGGGCATCTTTGTGCCCACTATCCTGATTCTTTCGGTGGTGACGCTTGTGGTTTGGCTGGTGGCGGGCGGTTGGAGCGCGTTTCCCCGTGCGTTGGTGTGCACGCTTTCGGTGTTGGTGATTGCCTGTCCCTGCGCCTTGGGTCTGGCCACGCCGACGGCCCTGATGGTGGGCATGGGACGCGCGGCGCAAAACCACATCCTGATTAAAGACGCGGCGGCCTTGGAGGAAATCTGCCATATCGACCGCCTCGTATTGGATAAGACCGGCACGCTGACACAGGGCAAACCCACGGTGGAGGAGGCGGTGGTGACGAACCCGCAGGACGCGTCCTCGATGCAGAGGCTGCTGGCGGTGTTGCGGGCCGCTGAAAAGAAGAGCGAGCATCCTTTGGCGGGCGCGGTTGTGGAGTGGATTGAAGCCGCAGGCATAGTGGACGACATCCCCGCGGAGGCCATCGAGGACTTTGAATCCCTCCCCGGCAAGGGCATACGATTCCGCTACGAAGACAAGACGTATTGGGCGGGGGGTGTGAACATGATTAAGGAGATGGTGACGGAGCCTTCGCAGCCCGGAACCGAAGCCGAACGGGAATCCATCCTCATCGCTTTCGGACAGGGGACGGAGATTTTCTGCCGCTTGGCTTTGAGCGACGCGCTCAAACCCTGCGCGGCCCAAGTGGTGGAGCAACTTCAACAAGACCACATCGAAGTGCACATGCTTACGGGCGACCACGAGAAGAACGCGGCCGCGGTAGCCGCCAAAACCGGCATCACGCACTATCGGAGCAATATGTTTCCGCAAGACAAGCAGGACTATATCACCGCCTTGCAGACCGAAGGGCATAAGGTGGCGATGGTGGGCGACGGCATCAACGACAGCCAGGCGTTGGCGGCGGCCGATGTGAGCATGGCCTTGAAGCGCGGCACCGACATCGCCATGAACGTGGCTTCGGTGGTGCTTATCGGCAACGAGAAAAACGATCTGGAAGCTATCCCCAAGGCGGTGAGATTATCGAAGAAAACACGCCGCATCATTCAGGAAAACCTGTTTTGGGCGTTCATCTACAACGTCATCGGCATCGTACTGGCCAGCGGCCTGTTCTATCCCGTCTTCGGGTGGATGCTCAACCCCATGATAGCCAGCGCGGCAATGGCGTTCAGCTCGGTGAGCGTGGTGAGCAACAGCCTGCGCCTCAAATGGGTGAGGATTTAGCCTCTCTATAAAAAAGGGCTCACCGCAAAATACGATGAGCCCTTGTAAACTTTCGTTTACACGTCGGAGTTATTCCGCCACCTCCTCCGCAATTTTCGAATAGGGAGTGTTGCGGTTGAAGTAGAACGAAACCGTGATATTGGCGCCGAAGTTGCCGGTACCGAAGTTGAACCCGCTGGAAGAGGGCGAACGCATCTGCGTCCAGTTCTCCACTTTTCCGGAAATCGTATTGAACCCTTCGGATTCGTAGTAGGTGGCGCCCGTCCAGTTCCATGCAGCCGACACATTCACCTCGCCGCCCAAGGAAATCCAGGGACAGATGAACCATTCCACGCCCACAAAAGCATAGGGGCCGAAATGATGCGTGGGCTTGGACGAAAAACTGGTCAGATAGCGTTGCGACGAAAAGGCCGGAGCCGTCTCGTAGGGACGGTAATCTACCTGGGCAGCCATACCGGTGCTGGAGGGGTTTTGGTTGATTTCGGTCATACCGTTTCCGTATACGAATCTTTCTTTATTCGTCGAAAAAGCATAAACCAGACCGCCACCCACAATACCTTGAACCCTGCGGTTTCCGATGCGGTATTCGGCCGCCACCGAAAAACTGCCGCCGGCACGACGGACAATATGTTCGTCAATCACTTGTTTTTGCGAAAAAGGATTGACGAGCAAGGCCGCATCGTCTTGGGTATAGTATCTTGTACGCGCAGAATTGTACGACCAGCCCAAATTGGCGCGGATGGCCAGGTGGTCGGTGAGAAGATACTTGCCCGAAATCGAAAGTATGGGCGAAAAATAAGCCGACCCTCCGAAAGAGTTGAGTTCGTTGCTTGTGGAATTGTTGAACAGGTTTCCCACAAAGGATGTGAAAGGATTGGCGCTGACCGTAAGGCCGAAGTCGCCCTCGCGCGGCAGATAGTCGCCGGCGTAAAACTTTTTCTTCTGAGCGGATGCCGGCAATAGCAAGGCAAATGCCAACAAGCTCAAAACAATTTTATTATATGCTTTCATCTTGTTCTGAATCTGATTTGTTTTTACCCTACCAATTGAGAGGATTGTAGTACTTGATGCCGTTTTCTTCATCGGTCTCGTTAATACCCTTCACTTCTTCCCTGTTTACCGGCGTGGTGGTGATTTTTAGTTCACCTATCTGGATAGGCGTGATATAGTCGGAAGAGCCCAGGTTACGGCCATCATCATATACAGAACCATAGACCACATCTACCATTTGCGCTTTCCACGTCATGTTTTCCATTTCATAATAATGGTGTTCGTATTCTCCCACAAAAGGCTTGCTGGTAATCTGCATATACACCTCCGAATTCTTGTAGCCGGAAGGCAAGGTCAAATCGAAGTTATATTCCCCTTCTTCGTTCGTAACGGCCTCGATGATGAACTCTGTGGTCTTGTCATTGTTGTCCGTTATGATAATCTTCGCCTCCAACTTCACATTGGGAACACCTTTGTAGGTGTTTGCAGTCCATGTCGTTTCTTCGTTTTCGTCGGTTTCTTTCTTCCACACGCGTGTGGTGATGGTTCCGCTCACGGTGGTGACTTTCGAATAGGTTACATCGAGGTCTTCTTCGCTTTTCACACGGAGATCGCAAGTCTGGTAACTTTCTTCCGTCAATGAAACGGTTTTGACTTGGCTTTCATTAAATAAGACATCCTCTTTGGCAACGAGATTGTCTTCATCATCGCGAAAATATTTGGTGGCACGGAAAGGCAATACAGATACCGTGGCTTCCACGCCTCTGACACTCACGGGAATTTCGATGGTATACATACCTTTTTCATCAGTGGTCGTCTTAAAGGTCTGTTTGCCTACGGCGCCTTCCGCATAATCGCTTGTGTTGACCTGAACCATAACGGTTTGACCAACTGCGGGAGCCATATGGTCGGCGACAATCATACCCGATTCCTTGGCAAAACCTTCGTTGTATACCACCTTACCGGTGATATGGGCTTTCCCTTTCACCATTTCCATGGTCAATTCGGATTGTTCTTTTTGACAAGAGGTGAACATCACCCCCACAGCCAACAAGGTGGCTGACAATAGAGCAAATTTTTTCATACTGTTGTTTTATTTATTTGTTTTTGATTTCGTGTAGATATAGAAAGAGCCGTACCTATGCCATGAAGGCATAGATATAGCCGAAAAATCTTACGTAATACCCTTAAATTATTGATTAATAAGAGAGAGAGAGAGAGAGAGAGAGAGACGCTAAATTATTGAAAGCGAGATGTTTACAAGGTATTTCTTCCCCGTAAAACGCCAACTCATGGATACTATCTCTATAATCTCTTTTCACAAAATTAGTTCTAAAGGCCGGCAAAGATATGCTTTTTCTTTTAATCGTCGAAATCCTTGAAGCGGTCTATCTCGCGGCGCTCGCGTTTGGTGGGGCGGCCCGTGCGGGGATCGCGCCTTTCGAACGCGGGCGCGTGCCGCAGCGCGATTTTCTCCCTTTCGTCCGGGGCGGTGACATCGGTGGCGTATTGCGCCACCAAAGCGGCCCCCACGCGGTTTTTGGGCATATCCTCGACACGATACGAAAGCGTGATTCCCTGACGGTTGACATGAAGCACCTGCCCCGCCTGCACCTCCTTGGCCGCTTTGGCGATAGCATCGCCTATGCGCACCCGCCCCAGACGGCAGGCTTCCGCCGCCTCGCCGCGCGTCTTGAACAACCTTATCGCCCAAAGATACTTGTCGATTCGCATCACCCCTCCTATTCCACGCGGTTGGCGAAAGCCTGCCAGCCCTGCGCGCGCAGTTCGATGAGACTTCCGTTTTCGGGCACCATGTAGCAACCCTGCGCCTGTTCGACCATGTGGCCGATGACATGAATTTCCTTGCAGTCCTTGATTTTTTCGTAGTCGGATTGGGCCACGGTGAAAAGCAGCTCGTAGTCTTCGCCCCCGCTCAGAGCCGCCGTTTCGGGAAGAATCTTAAAGGCCTCCAACGCCTTGCAGGTTTCCATATCCACGGGAATCTTGCTCTGATAGAGCATACAGCCGCACTTCGATTCCTTGGCGATATGCAGGATTTCGGAAGCCAGGCCGTCCGACACGTCCATCATCGCGGTGGGCTTCACCTCCAATTTCGCCAACAGATCCACGATGTCCAGACGGGGTTCGGGCTTGAGCTGACGTTCGAGCACATACGAGAAATCCTTGAAATCGGGCTGTATGTTCGGATTGGCCAGAAACTCGCGTTTCTCGCGTTCCAGAAGCAGCAAGCCCGCGTAGGCCGCCCCCAGATCGCCCGACACGCAAAGCAGGTCGTTTTCCTTGGCGCCGCTCCGGTAGCAGACTTTGTCGCGGGGCGCAGAACCGAGCACGGTGACGGAAATGGCCATACCCGCGCGGCTCGACACCGTATCTCCCCCCACCAAATCCACGCCGTAGCGGTCGCAGCACAACTTCATACCCGCATAAAGTTCTTCCAAGGCCTCCACCGAATAGCGGTTGGAAACCGCCAGCCCCACCAGCACCTGCAAGGGTTTTCCGTTCATGGCGGCGATGTCCGAGAGGTTGACCGCGATAGCCTTGTAGCCGAGGTGTTTCAAGGGGCAATACGTCATATCGAAATGCACCCCTTCCATAAGCAGGTCTTTCGACACCAACTGTACGTGTCCTTCGGGAATCTGCAACACCGCCGCATCGTCGCCCACCCCTTTGAGCGTGCTTTCGGGATGATGCACGGGCAGGTCTGCCGTGAGGCGCTCGATAAGGCCGAATTCGCCTAAATTCTCCAGTTCCGTGCGGTTTTCTCCGCTCTTATTTTCAAAATTCTCCATAGTCGTTTTATTTTTTCTTGTGCCACAGGCGCGTCACGTCCCAATGGATGTCGAAGCGGGAGTGCGCGTGCAGATCGCTGTGACGGGTGAGGCTTTTGGCCGTGCGCGAGAAAATGAACATGGGCATGGAGGCGCCCACCGTCATGGCGATGATGACCGTGCAGGTGATGATGGTGTTGAAGAAGAAGTCGTTGAGATGCGGCATGGCCAGCATGGGTTCGCGCACGTTCTGCATGAAGAGGATGATGTTGAACACGGCGCGGTAGGCATACATGCCCGGCACGAAAGGCAGCAGGGCGGGAATGTAGAGCGTGGTCATGGGACACTTTACCCACGCGCCCAAGGGCAGGCTCAGGAAGCCGATGAGAAGCCCCGCCAGAAGCGTGGCGGTGGCGATGTCGAAACCCGCCGCCTGCATCAGCACGTAGCGCAAGGCATAGCCCAAGGCCGCCAGAATGGCGATAGGGGGGAACGCCTTGACGGAGGGAGATGAGACCGCCCCGAAACCGCAGGCCGCCACCGCCGCGAACAGGCCCCGCACCAGCGTCTCGGTCAAAAGGTTTCCGCCGGCGGCCACCTCGCCGCCGAAAAGCAGCCCTTTCTCAAAAATCACCATCGACACCGAAAGCCCCACCGCCAGACAGACCACAATCAGAAAAGCCCGCATGATACGCGCGAAACCTATCAGCGTATGCCCTTCGATAAGGTCGATGACACCCGTAATCATAGGCACGCCCGGAATCATGAAAAGCACGCTGGCCGCCACCGCCACCTCGGCCGTGGCACCCGGCACGAACACGGCCAACGAAGCCAAGGCCGACGAAACGAACGACACCGCCGCCACGGCGATGAAGTGATCCATCCCCCTCTTTTTGAGAAAGTGCAAGATATTATAACCCAACCAAGTGGCACCGAAAACAATAGGCATCGAAAGGAAATTTCCACCCAGCAGATAGCAGAAACAGGCATTGGCCAACGCCACCACCAACGCCACACCCCAACTCCGCAGACGGGGACGGGAGATGATTTCCCTGTATTCGCGCTCCACGTCCTCGAGCCTCATGCCGGGGTTGTCGTAGACTTTCCAACTGAGCGCGCTCAGTTCGGAATTGAGGTGAAAGCTCACGGGCACCTCGGGAATGCGCACCACCTCGGTATACATCTCGTTCTCGTCCTTGTCGCTGAGGGTAAGGATGATGCTGGTGGCGAACACCGACATATTGACGTTGAGGCCGTAGCCGGACGCGATACGACGGGTGTTGCGAATCACGCGCGAGCAATGCACGCCGCTGCCCAACAGCATGGAAGCGTAGTCGGCTATAAAGCGGGTGAGGTCTTTGAGTTGTTGCGAATCCTGCATATTATTTCGTCGCCTTTAACAGTGCTGTCATTTCTTCTGCCTTGTCTATCACACGCCACGCGCCCGCCTCCTCCAGCTCCCTGCGCCCGCGGAACCCCCAGCTCACGCCCAGACAACGCAAACCCGCGTTGGAGGCCGTCATCACATCCACATCCGAATCGCCCACAAAAAGCGTCTCTCCGGGCTCCACCCCCACCTGCCTGCAAAAATCGTAGACCCCGTCGGGCTCGGGCTTGAGCGGCCTGCCCTCCTGCCCGCCCCGCACGAAATCGAAACGCCATGCCCCGAACAGCCCCTCGATAATCTTGCAGGCGATGGCGTGCGGTTTGTTGGTGAGCACGGCCTTGTAGACACCGGTCTCGGTAAGATAGTCCAAAACCTTGTCGATGCCCGCGTAAAGACGGGTCCTGACCATGCAGTTGCGCCCGTAGTCTTCCAAAATCAAAGCATGGCAGCGGTCTATCTCCTCGTCGGTACGCGAGGCCTCGGGCAAAGCCTGTTCGGTGAGCGCGCGCAGACCGTGTCCCATAAAGATGCCGTACTGTTCCACCGGCCATGCGGCATAGCCCCGCCCGCTCAGCACGCGGTTGGTGGCCAAAGCCAAATCTTCCTTGGAGTCGATGAGGGTGCCGTCGAGATCGAAAATCACGGCCTTGAATCTGTTCACGCGCCTTTCATCCCTCCTCCGATGTCTTCCAGCCGAACCAGCTTGCTGGCAATGGCATATACGGTCAAACCCGCCGACGAATGGATGTTGAGCTTGGAGGCGATGTTGCGCCGGTGCGTCACCACCGTGTGCTGCGAAAGAAAAAGTTTGTCGGCTATCTGTTTGTTGGTAAATCCTTTCACCACATACGTAACGATTTCTTTCTCGCGCTGGGAAAGCGTTTTTTCTTCTTCCGACTCTTTGGGCGAAAGGGCCTCCATCTTGTCGCGGATCTGCTCGAAACTGTCGTAAACGCTGATCTGCGCATCGTATTCCGCGGTGGCCGAAAGGGAGGACAGGTCGGTGAGGAAAGCCACGCAGAGCAGGTCGGGGCGGTCTGCGGCCGCCTTTATTTTTGACGGCGTTTCACCGCCCGCCCATAAGGGGTTGAGCAATAAAACATCGGGCCGTTCCCTCTCCATCTGTTCCCTGAGGCGCAAGACATCCTGCGTGCGCGTTACCTGTATGCCGGCCCGTATCTGCCCCAGCATCGCCACCAGCCCCGCGTAAAGCAGGTCGGAGGTCTCCACGACCATGCATTTGAGAAACCGTTTCATCGCGCCTGTCTTTCGAGTTGTTCGATAAGGGGAACCAGCAGGGCGTCTTCCACCTCGTTGTGTTCGCGCAGGTCTTGGGCGCAGGTGAAGATGTCGAAGAGCACGGCGTTGAACGCATGGCTCGTGGCCCCTTTGTAGTATTTAATCAGAATGTCGCGCAACTCGTTGAGACGGCTCTCTATCTGGTCGTGACGCTTGCTGAAAACCGAAATCTGATAGTTGTCGGCCTTTCCCTGCAACAGATTGCGCACGTGCGGAAACACGTTCTTTTCTTCGTAGGCCATGTGTTTCTTGACCTCGGCGATATATTCGTCGAAAAACCGCAGCACCACCACCGACACATCGGAGCGTTCCTTGTCGTCCATAGCTTCCTTGAGCCTTTCCTTGATGATAGGGAAACGGTATTGCAGGAAATATTCGTGCGCGTTGTGGAGATATTCGGCAATGGCCTCGGGCTTGAGCTTGCCGGCGGGCAGGTTCCTGGACGGTCCGTCTTGCAGGTTGAGGTTCACCACCGCCAGAAAAGTATTGGCATCCACCCCGTTCTGTCTGCAAACCTCGTCGATGGTGCTCTCGCCGAACCCCATAGGTATGCCGAAACGGCTCAATACAAAGAGCATATTGATGTTCTCGGACACCAGGCAAGCCATGCAATCCTTGCCGGAATATGTTTTTTTTGCCGTCATCGAAAATGGTTTTATCTTTGCCTTATAGGGATTTTTGCTCCCTGCAACTGCAAAATTAGAATTTTATGCGAAAGAAAAGAATTCAGGATTTGCTGGAATGCCTCGACACGTGGGCGCCGTTCTGCACGCAGGAAAGCTACGACAACGCGGGGCTTGTGCTGGGGGACGAAGGTTTGCTTGTGGATAAGGTCTTGGTTTGCTTCGACCTCACGCCCGACATCGTGTCGGAGGCCATCGCCGAGGGCGCGCAGGCCATCGTTATGCATCACCCACCTATCTTTCATGGAATTAAGAAAATAGACACTTCCTCGAAGTTCGGCGCCATGCTCAAACTCTCGATGGAGAACAATATCGCGTGGATTGCGCTCCACACCAACCTCGACAACGCCTGGAACGGCGTGAACTCGTATCTGCGCGAGGCCTTGAAGTTGCAGGACGCCGAGGTGCTGGTGCCTGTGCCGGGAGCGTCCCAGCCCCATACGGGTGCGGGCGTGATTGGAAACCTGCCCGTGGCCGTGAAGCCGGAGGTGTTGATGGACAAGCTCAAGAAACTGACGGGCGCCGTGTGCATCCGTCATTCGGAGATAAGGCACAAGATAAGGCGGGTGGCCTTGTGCGGGGGCAGCGGTTCTTCGTTTATCGGGGAGGCCCGCCGCAAGGGAGCCGAAGTGTATGTGACGGGCGACCTCAAATATCACGACTTTGCGGACGCCACTTTCGACATGGGACTGATGGATATAGGCCACTACGAGAGCGAGCACTTTGCCGTTGAGCTTATCTGCGCGTATATTAGGAAAAAATTTCCTACCTTTGCCGTCTTGGTTTCGGAGCAGTCCGAAAACCCTGTTCATTATTACTAAATTAACGATTTATGAAGGCTAAGACCAGCACCGAAGCAAGCGCGCCCGCTTCCAAGAAAGTTTCCGAGGAGAGGGATTTGGATGTCGAGAAGAAACTCACCTCCCTTTATGCTTTGCAACGTATTGATTCGGAAATAGATGCTATCCGCACGTTGCGCGGCGAGCTGCCTTTGGAGGTGCAGGATTTGGAAGACGATATAGCGGGCTACGAGAGCCGCATCGAGAAGTTGCAGGACGAGATTGCTGAAATCAATCAGAACATCGCCGAACGCAAGCACGCCGTCACCGACATCAAGGCGCAGATCAAGAAATACGACAAGCAGCTGAAAGAGGTGAAGAACAGCCGCGAATACGACAATCTCAACAAGGAAATCGAATATCAGACCCTCGAAAACCAGCTGCACGAAAAGCGCATCAAGGAGGCCAACAACCTCTTGGAGAGGAAGAACGAGGACTTGGAGAAACTGCGTCATGCCCGCGAGGAGCGTCAGAAAGACCTGGATCTGAAGCAGAGCGAGCTCAACGAAATCGTGGCCGAGACCGAAAAGGACGAAAAGGAACTGATGAAGCGCTCCGAACTCTATCAGAAGCGTATCGAGCCGCGTTGGCTGCACGTATACAGCCGTATCCGCAACAACGCCCACAACGGGCTGGCGGTGGTCTGTGTGGACCGCGACGCCTGCGGCGGTTGTTTCAGCAAGATTCCCCCTCAACGGCAGATCGACATCCGCACGCATAAAAAGATGATTTCCTGCGAATACTGCGGCCGCTTCTTAGTGGACGAAGACATCAAGGAAAAGGCCGAAGAACTGCTGAACAAAGAGAAGAAGTAAGCGGGGAAAATCATCCGGCCTGATGAATACCCAAACCGCCTATCTTCTGTTGGGAGCCAATCTCGGCAACTGCGTCAAGACCTTTGCCGCCGCCCGTCGTCAAATTGCCGACAGGGTGGGCGAGGTGATGAGCCGGTCGGGTATCTATACCTCTCCTTCGTGGGGTTTTGAAACTCCTGAGAAATTCTACAACCAAGCGTTGGAGGTCCGCACCGAACTGGACCCTTTCGCCTTGTTGCGCCGTGTCTTGGACATCGAGAAGAAATTGGGGCGGGTGCGTCCCCTGCCGTCGTCGGACGGGCAGAAGACCTACACCTCGCGCGTCATCGACATCGATATTCTTTTTTATTCCAATGCGGTGATTACCAGCCGCGACCTTGCGCTCCCCCACCCGCTTCTGCCGCAACGTGCCTTTGCCCTGGTGCCGTTGTGCGAAATCGCGCCCGACCTCGTGCATCCCGTTTCGGGGCTTTCGGTGCGCCAACTGCTGGCGCAGTGTCCCGACAACATCGCGGCGGTGAAGAGGCAACCCGACGCGGAGAACTACGCCCTGGGTTTTGAGGAACAGACGGAGGCGGAACCCGCCGTGGAAAAGGCGGGCGACAACAAGCCCTCCGACCTGCGTTTTCTGGCTATCGAGGGCAATATCGGGGCGGGAAAGACCTCGCTTTCGCGCAAGATTTCGGCGCAGTTCGGCGCCAAATTAGTGTTGGAAAAATTTGAGGAAAACGCCTTTCTCCCCAAGTTCTATCAAGACAAGGAACGCTATGCCTTTCCGCTCGAACTCACCTTTTTGGCCGAACGTTACCGCCAGGCCAAGGAAGATTTCGTGCAGGAACTGTTCAGCCCGTTCATCGTGAGCGATTTTTCCATAAGCAAGAGCCTCATCTTTGCGCAGAACACGCTTCAGGAAGACGAATACGCCCTGTTCGCGCGGCTTTATCAAATCATCCTCACCACGATTCCCAAACCCGACAAATACGTTTTCCTGCACAGCAACGTAGACCGTCTGATGAACAACATACGCCTGAGGGCACGGTCTTACGAGCAGAACATGGACCCGGAGTATCTGCTCAGGATAGAGCGGGGCTACGAGGCTTATCTCAAAACCTTGGATCCTCAGAAGATATTGATTATCGATGTCTCGGAAATGGACTTCATGAACCGGGAGGAAGACTATCTGGAAATCCTGCGCCGTATCGGCTTGATGTAGCTATCGCTTTTCTTCCGCTTCGAAAATCTTTCGGGCGGCTGTCTTATCTTGTTCCAACCGGGCTTGCAGGGCGGAAAGAGAGGGAAATTTCTGCTCGTCGCGGATTTTCTTCACGATTTCGACACGTAGGCGGGTGCCGTAGAGATCGCCGCGGAAATCGAAGATATGCACTTCTATGGTGCGGGGGGTGGCGGCGGAGAGTGTAGGACGGATTCCGATATTGAGCATACCGTAAAAGACCCGGGACGCCGTATGGGAGACACGGGCGGGGGCCGATGAGGCTGAGGCCGGTAGCCATACATGGCAGGCAAAAACCCCCGAAGGCAATTCTCCGGGGGTTTCGGTTTCGATATTGGCGGTGGGGAAACCTATCGTGCGTCCGATGCGGTTTCCCTCCACCACGGTACCTTCAAAAATCATGCCTTATTCAAAAATGACCACGTCTTCCATGCGGGCCCACACCTGCGGTTCCTTCGCCTCGCGCACCTGCATGAGCAGCTTGTAGGCCTCGTTCCATTCGGCGCCCATTTCCTCCATCATGCGCGCCTGCATCCTGGCGCCCGCCTTGACGGAAAACATCTCCATGAGCTGGGCCATGAAATCCTTTTCCTTGGGATATTCCACCGTGGTATAGGTTTCGAGACCGGCCAAGGAAGCCGCATAGGCAAGCGCGTCTTTCAGACCGCCGAGGCTGTCGACCAAGCCGATCTGCAAAGCGTTGGTGCCGCTCCATACACGGCCCTGTCCTATGGAATCCACCTGCGCCCAGGTCATGCCGCGGCCTGCGGCCACCTTGTTTACGAAACCTTCGTAAATCTCTTCGATGTTCTGCTGCATCATCGCCTTTTCGTAGGCGTTCATGGGACGGCTGACACTGCTGAAAGCCGTCGCGTTCTTGTTGGTCTTCACCTCGTCGAAATCGAAGCCGAGTTTCTTGGTGAGCAGTTCCTGCGCGTTGGGAATGGTGCCGAACACGCCGATAGAGCCGGTGAGGGTGTTGGGTTGGGCGAAAATCTTGTCGGCCATGCACGAGATATAGTAGCCGCCGCTGGCCGCATAGTTGCCGTAGGAAGCCACCACGGGCATCTTCTCTTTCACCTTCATCAGTTCCTGATAGATGATGTCGGCGGTGAGCACGCTGCCGCCGGGCGAATTGACACGCAAAACCAGGGCCTTTACGTTCTTGTCCTTGACGGCTTTCTGTATCTGCGCGGCCAAATCGGTGCCGATGTTGTTGCCCGAGCCCTCGCCGCTCACAATCTCGCCCTCGGCATAGACAACGGCGATTTTATCCTTGGCTTTCTTGGTCTTGGCCGCATCGAGGTTGGCCAGATAATCGCCGTAGGAAACGATATTGAGGTCTTTTTCCCACAGGCTGTCGGCCACACCCATGCGGGCGGGCAGGATTTTTTCCTTGATGTAGGAACGGGGCACCAGAGCGTCCACCAAACCGGCGCGGAGCGCACCGGGGGCGGTGAAGCCGAGCAGACTGTCGGCGATTTGGTTGATGCGGGCTTCGGAAATGCCGCGCGACGCGCTCACGTCGGCCACGATCTCAGGCCACATCGAACCGAACATCACCTCGTATTGGTGACGGTTGGCGGGGCTCATATCGGTGCGGAAGAACGGTTCCACCGCGCTCTTGAACTGCCCGTGACGGATCACCTGCATCTCCACACCCACTTTTTGCAGAAAGCGCGTGTAGAATATCAGACGCGCGCCCATGCCTTGGAACGTCAACATGCCCTGCGGTTGCAGGAAAATGGAGTCGGAAACCGAAATCAGATGATATACCGTCTGTCCGTATTCGTCCGCGTAACTGTAGATGAACTTTCCCTCCTGCTTGAAATCGGAAAGCGCCTTGCGCAACTCCTGCGCCGTGGCCAGACCCAGGGAACCGCCCTCGCAGTTGAGGTAGATGCCCTTGATTTTGGCGTCGTTCTTCGCCGCTTCTATCACGCGGAGCATCTCGTTGAGCCCCAGGCTTTTCGACATATCAAGTTTGGGATTGAGCGGACTGATGCCCGAAAGGCTCGACGTGCGCGCCTGGTCGTTGACGACCTTGTTCAAATCGATCTGCAACACGCTGTTTTCCTTGACGGGAGCCGCAGGCGCCGAACTCTTGGAAAGCAGGGAGCCCAACGAACCTATCATCACGAAGAACATGATGAGCGCCACAAGGAGCATACCCACCACCGTGGCAAGAAGATACTTGAAAAACGATTTCATAAGCGTATGTTTTTAATTGCTTTACATTAGACCCACATCGGGGTCGTAAAATTACAAATCTTCCACAAACTCGAGCTCGTCGACAAGCCTCTGCGCACCGGCGAACTTGTCGATGATGAACAGGCAGTAGCGGATGTCGAGCATGATGTTGCGGCACATCTCGGCATCGTAGCGGATATCGCTCATGGTGCCCTCCCAGTTGCGGTCGAAATTGATGCCGATAAGATGACCCTCGGCGTTGAGCACGGGGCTTCCCGAATTGCCGCCCGTGGTATGGTTGGTGCCGATAAACGCCACCGGCATCTCGCCTTTCCTGTTGGCGTAACGGCCATAGTCGGCGGTGCGGTAGAGTTCTTTAAGGCGTTCTTCCACCACATAGTCGTAGACATCGGGGTTCTCCTTTTCCATGATGCCTTTGAGCGTGGTGTAGGGCTTGCAGACAAGTCCGTCGGAGGGACTGAAGCCGTCTATCTGCCCGTAGGCGACACGCATCGTGAAATTGGCGTCGGGATAGAACTTTTCGGGGCCGCTCGATGCCTTCATCTCCATCTGTCCGCGCATATACAC
Organism: uncultured Bacteroidaceae bacterium; assembly: GCA_964513825.1. Taxonomy (GTDB): domain Bacteria; phylum Bacteroidota; class Bacteroidia; order Bacteroidales; family P3; genus Pullibacteroides. The sequence goes on along the minus strand of CAZEOJ010000015.1, from coordinate 5,027 downwards.
CCGTTGCAGGCTGTCTATCTGCCTGCGGTAGCGCGCCACGGCGGGAACGATGTTCTTGTAGTAGTTGCCGTAGACCGAAAGCGCGTGGAGGTAGAGCGGGTCTTTCTGTATCGTCTTTACCTGCGCGGGCTTGAAGTCCTGCAACAGCGCAAGCATCTTCTGCGGTTGGTTGAAAATGGATTTCGTGTGGAATTTGGCCATTCTCTCCGAAAGCTCACGGTCTACGTCCGGATTGTAGTTCTTGTAGAAATCCACGGCGGCGGTGCGGCGTTTTTCCAATGCCGCGGCAAATTCCTCCTGCGTGGCCGCCTCGCACAAAGGCTTGAACGAATAGGCGAACCGCACCGCTTCGGGCGCCAGCGTGTATTCCTGAAAAACGATAGCCTCTCCCTGCACGGCTTCCAAACCTTCGTAGGCCTTTTGCAGAGCGGGCAGAACCGACGCGTAGGCGGCACCCTCGGGCGTGGCCGTCCATTGACGGAACTTTTCTTCGTAGCGGCGTTTGCTTCCCACCACGTCAAGGCGTTCGATGCCCTTGACCTCGCCTATCCATTTTTTCCAGCCGTTGGCTATCGAAGCGGCCTTGGCCGCATACTGGATGCGGGTCTTCGCGTCGCGTTCCATAGCCGCCTTGATGATTTCCAGACGCAGCGTGCGCGCCTCGATACGCATGGGGTCTTCCTGATTGAGCACCTGTTCCACGGCATAGGAACTCAGATATTCCTGCGTGCGTCCCGGATAGCCTATCACCATCGTGAAATCTCCCTCCTCGCCGCCGCGCAAGTCTATCTTGAAATAACGTTTGGGCGAATAGGGCCTGTTTTCGGGGCTATACGGGGCGGGACGGTTCGCGGTGTCGGCATAGATGCGGAACACCGAGAAATCGCCTGTATGACGCGGAAACATCCAGTTGTCGGTGTCGCCGCCGAACTTGCCGATATTGGAGGGAGGAGCCCCCACCAGGCGGACATCCTCATACACTTCGTAGACAAAAAGAAAATATTGGTTGCCGTGATAGAAAGGCACCACACGGATTTCCTCTCCCTGCGCGGCCTCTTTCATCAGGCGCTTCGAACGGGCGTTGATGCTGTCGCGACGCACATTCTCATCCACCGACGGCCCGTCTCCGTTTTCCAGGCCGGCCAGCATCACATCACTCACATCGCGCATCTCTTTCAGAAAACGGACCGCCAAGCCCGGACAGGGCAATTCCTCGTCAAGACTTGCCGCCCAGAACCCGTCGGTGAGATAGTCGTGCTCGAGCGAGGAATGTTCCTGAATATAGCCGTAGCCGCAATGATGATTGGTAAAGACCAGGCCCTGCGCCGAAACCACCTCGCCCGTGCAGCCGCCCCCGAAAATCACCACCGCGTCTTTGAGCGAAGAAGCGTTGACATCGTAGACATCCTCGGCGGTGAGCTTGAAACCCAACTCCTGCATACGGGCTTCGTTCTGCTTCAAGAACATCGGCAGCCACATACCCTCATCGGCACGGGCCGTGCCCGAAGCGGCGCACAGAAAGGACAGACCACCCACAAACAGCGTCAAAAACGTTTTTACGGATACTCGCATATTTTTTTATTATTATAACACCTAAGTCCGGTTACTCCACCGTCACCGACTTGGCCAGGTTGCGGGGCTGGTCTACGTTGCAGCCCTTGTAGACCGCGATATGGTAGGCCAACAGCTGCAAGGGTACGCAAGCCAGGATAGGCACTAAAAATTCTTCCGTTTCGGGAATCTCGATATAGAAATCCGACAGGTTCTTCACCTCGGTATCTCCCTCGCTGATAATGGAAATCACACGGCCTTTGCGGGCTTTCACCTCCTGGATGTTGCTCACGATCTTCTCGTGGTTGCCCTTGTTGGGCGCAATCACCACGATAGGCATCTCGGCGTCTATCAAGGCGATGGGGCCGTGCTTCATCTCGGCGGCGGGATAACCCTCGGCGTGGATGTAGGAGATTTCCTTAAGCTTCAACGCGCCCTCCAAGGCCAACGGATAGTTGCAGCCCCGGCCCAAATAGAGGAAGTTGCGCGAATAGGTGAAAATCTTGGCGAAATCGGCGATGTTGGGATTCTTCTTCAACGCGATCTCGATTTTTTCGGGCAATTCGTGCATGGCCCGTATCATACGCTCCAACTGCACTTTGGTAAGCGTCTTCTTCTCTTTGGCCAAGGCCATCGCCAACAGCGTAAGCACGCACACCTGCGCGGTGAACGCCTTGGTCGACGCCACCCCGATTTCGGGCCCCGCGTGCGTGTAACTGCCCGTATCGGTGGCGCGGGCGATGGACGAACCCACCACATTGCAGATGCCGTATACGAAAGCGCCTTTCTGCCGCGCCAGCTTCACCGCCGCCAACGTGTCGGCCGTCTCGCCCGACTGCGAAATGGCAATCACCACATCGTCGGGATAAATCAAGGGATCGCGGTAGCGGAATTCCGAAGCGTATTCCACCTCCACGGGGACACGCGCCAGTTCTTCAAGGATATACTCGCCCACCAGCCCCGCATGCCACGAGGTGCCGCAGCCCACGATGATGATGCGCCGCGCCTTGAGGAACTTGTCCTTGTGGTCGATGATGCCCGAAAGCGAGACTTTGTTCAGATCGATGTTGATACGGCCGCTCATACTGTCGCGCAAGGTCTTGGGCTGCTCGAAAATCTCCTTGAGCATAAAGTGCGGATAGCCGCCTTTCTCCAGATTCGAAAGGCTCATCTCCAACTTCTTGACCATAGGAACCTTCCGCACGTTCTTGAGGTTGGTTATCTCCATCTTGGGCTTTCCCTTGGCGGGAACGCTCAGCACGGCTATCTCCTCGTCTTCCAGATACACCACATCCTTGGTGTATTCCACAATGGGCGTGGCATCGCTGGCGGCGAAAAACTCATTCTTCCCGATGCCTATCACCAACGGACTGCCCTTGCGCGCCACGATAATCGTGTACGGGTCTTCTTTGGACATGATGGCGATGGCATACGCCCCGATGACCTGCCCCAGCGCCTGATGCACGGCCTCCACCAGCGAACAGGAATTGGAGGTGCGGATATAGTCGATGAACTGCACCAGAACCTCGGTGTCGGTTTCGCTGTAAAACGTGCGGCCCTGCTTGATCAACTCTTTTTTGAGGGTCTGAAAATTCTCGATGATACCGTTGTGAATCAGCGCCAAATCGCCGTTCTGCGAATAGTGCGGGTGGGCGTTTATCTGATTGGGTTCGCCGTGGGTGGCCCAGCGGGTGTGGGCGATACCCATAGTGCCGCTCACGTCCTTGTCCTTCACCTCGGCCTCCAGATCGGCCACCTTGCCCCGTTTCTTGTAGACGTTGAGGCGGTTGTGGTTATACAGACTTATGCCCGCGCTGTCGTATCCGCGATATTCCAGACGGTGCAGGCCTTTGATGAGAATGGGATAGGCCTGTTTCTTTCCTACGTATGCAACGATTCCACACATATCATCAATCGTTTATCACCGTATAGGTCACCTCCATCCGCATGGGCTTGCGCGAAGAACCCGGCCCGTAGAACACCACGCAGTCGGGATCTTCGTAACGCTCGGAGGACGAGGGCGCTATATCGATATATTCCTGAAACTTCTTATAATTTGCCGAATCCACGGTTCCTTGGTAGAGAATCTGTTGCAGATAGCGGGTGATGTTGATGCGATACTGTCCCGTGGAGGAACTGTAGCTGCCGTCGGCATTGGCCTCCTGCGGCAAGGTCTCGATATGTCCCCTGTCGATATACTTGAAACAGGTCAACTGGTCGGGAACGCCTATGTCGGGTCTCTCTCCCGCATTCACGTTCTCCAATATCAAGACCGCCTGGTTGAGCACCACTTTGCCCGACACCACCTCGGCGAAGTTGGGGATGCGGAAACGGATGCGGCTGCCGCCCGAAGCCTGCAGATAGAGCCTCTGCGCGCCCGAAGCCGTGTCGCCCGCCATCTGCGCCTTGTAGAGTTCGTCCCGCGATTTGCTGCGGTCGCGCACCACCTGTGTGAAACGGAGCGGCCCCAGGACAAACGACTGATAGGACGTCTCCGTCTTGTCGCCGTTTTCTTTGCCGTCGAAATACACGGTGAGGTTGGCGCCCAACGCAAACAGGTTGCTCACCGAGAAAACGATGCTTTCCTCCTCGCGGTCGCAAGGCTCCACCTTGATGTAGAGCCCTCTGAAATGGTCGGGAAAGGCATTGATGTCGGACAATTCCTCCTCGCTCATCGCCTTTACTTCTTGCAGGAGCATCTCGCCGACCTTGTTGTCGAGCCGTATCTTGAGCGGGGCGATGAGCATCATGTTCGACACCGAATCGTAGGCGGTATCGTAGGGTCTCGGATATAGGGTGACGGGGCCCGTGAGCGGACGGCCTTCGCTGTAATGCACCTGATACATAGACGTGTAGGCGCTGTCGAAGCCCGCGCCGTCTTTAAGGTCTTCCTCCACTTCGTAAATCGAAAGCGTGAGCGGCCTGCCGTCCATGCGTCTGTGGGTGGGGAAATTCCACGTATAGGGAAGCGTGAGGACGGTGGAGTCTACGCGCGGATTGTCCAGCTCGCCTTTGGAATAGGCTTCGTCTCCGGTGCGCCGGGTAAGCAGCTGCACCACCAGATTGTAGGTGGTGGTGCCGAAAACGGGACTGTACGATGTGCCCAAAAGCACCGCGGAGGCGTTTTGCAGAATAATCGAATCGTCGGGCACGCTGAAAGCCTCGATATGGAAAGCCGTGTCGTAGCGGGCCTGCAAGAGACCGTTTTCGTGCATATCGTTGCCGAGAATGGAATCGGGATTTCTCTGACAAGACGAGAAAGCGGACAAAACGCAGACGCACGCCACGAAACCCGCAACGGAAACGGTGTATTTTCCACGCATCGCCTACTTCGTTTTTTTGAGGAACTTATCGAAGAACTTGTTGATTTTCTCGGCGGCCGACTTCTCGTCCACGTAGGGCAGCACGGGCTTTTTCTTGTCTTTCACGATTTCCTGCACCCAGGGCTTGGCCGCGATTTCGGGCGTGGCGTAGAC
>CAZEOJ010000014.1:0-20136 GCA_964513825.1 uncultured Bacteroidaceae bacterium | reverse complement strand
AAAATCGGCCAACTCCTATAATGAAAAATGTGTATTGTTTGAAAATAAATAAAATATATTTATATTTGCGCCTTGAAAAATACCACTGAAAATGGAGAGGAATTATATACCACGAGTGGCCGACCAACTGCTGGACGAAAAACTGGAAGCGTTGGGCGCCGTTCTGATTGAGGGACCCAAATACTGCGGAAAGACAAGTTTGGCTTGCCAACATGCCAAAAGCATCCTCTTTATGGCAGACCCCGAAACCAAAAGCCAGAACCTGTTTTTGGCACAGAACAACATCTCCCTGCTCCTTAAAGGAGATACACCCCGCCTGATAGATGAATGGCAACTCGTGCCCGAATTATGGGATGCCGTGCGCGGTGAGATAGACCGTCGCAATGAAGACGGGCAGTTTATCCTGACCGGTTCCGCCGTACCAGCCGACTCCTCAAAAATATTCCATTCCGGCGCCGGGCGTTTTGCATGGCTGCGGCTTCATACAATGAGCCTGTGGGAATCGGGCGACTCCTCGGGCGATGTGAGCCTGAAAAACCTTTTCTTCCGCGAAAACAAAGTGGAGGGCACAAGCAAAATCAACGATATAGAACATTTGGCGTTCATTGCCTGCCGTGGCGGGTGGCCGAAGGCGGTCTTGAAAGGTCAGAAAAAATCGGCTTTGGTGCAGGCCGAAGAATATTTTGAAGCCGTGGTGCAGAGCGACATCTCCCGTGTGGACAACGTGGAACGCAACTCCGAACTTACCCGCCGCCTGATGCGTTCCCTTGCGAGAAACCAAGGCTATTCCACGCCCATCTCCACGTTCTTGGCCGATGTGAACACCCATACAGGTTCTCAGACGAGCGAGCAGACAGTGGCATCCTACCTCCATGCACTCAAAAAAATATTCGTGGTGGAAGATGTTTTAGCATGGAATCCCAATCTACGTAGCCGAACCGCCATCCGCACCTCGGACACCCGCTATTTCACAGACCCTTCCATTGCCTCGGCCGCGCTTGGCCTAGGCCCCCAAGACCTCATCAACGACCTCTCTACCTTTGGCCTGATTCTTGAAACCCTCTGTGTCCGCGACTTGCGCGTATATGCCAGCCCCATGGGGGGAACCATTTATCATTACCGCGACAAAAACGGGCTCGAATGCGATGCTGTGGTGCACCTCAAAAACGGCAAATATGGCCTGGTGGAAATAAAATTGGGCGGTGAAACACTGATAGAAGAAGGGGCGAAAAGCCTTAAAAAACTGGCAGGAAAGATAGATACCGACCGTATGCAGGCGCCCTCTTTCATGATGGTGCTTACCGGCCTCGGACAATATGCCTACCAAAGAACCGACGGCATTTTCGTTGTGCCGGTGGGTTGTCTGAAACCCTAATAACAGCGGCTATCGGTTCAGGAAGGAGCCGAGGAAGCTGTTGCGTTTGGAGTGGGTGGCTTGATTGAACTCGTAGCGGCCTTTCTTGCGGGTGCCGGGTTTGAGGGAGGCGATATATTCGTTGAGGGCATCGTCGGAGGTGACAATCTGCATATAGTGATTGGTATAGCTGAAATATATCCATGCGTTGGCATTGGCTTCCAAATAGATATCCACCACGTCGCCGCGGCGGGTCTTGCGCAGGGCGGCCATCACCTTGAGTTTCTTGTTGACCGCGTTGCCACCGATAGCCATCAACTCGGCGGTTTCGTTGCTCGAAAAGAAGGCCTTGCGCCCCGCATCCCATTCCATTTCCAAATCGGAAAAGACAAGCGATTGCTTCAAGATGTCGGGAATCTTGCTCAACACGCCCGTCAGACGCAGTTCGGCTTCCATGCGCTGGCGTTCCTTTTCGGGAAGATGATGTTGCAGGAAACCCGATACATAGACCTCGCCCGAACTGCCGTTGTAGCTCGAATAGGCGAATTTATTGAGGTGGGCGGCCAAACGGCGCGACACTTCTTCGGTGAGGTAGAAATCGAATATCGAAAGGGCGCGGGTGGAGAGGGTACCCGTGTTGCCGTCGCGCATCATGTTGCCGTAGAAACGCATACCCAACTCGTAGGTATTCATCGTCAGGTCAATATCGCCCGTAGCCATAGCGAAACAACTGTTCAGGCGCAGTGCAAACACTTCTTCGCCCAAGCTGTCCACCACGCGGTAGGACTTGTCGGGACGCGAGAATTCGAGTTTGCCCGTAACGGCTAAATTGGGGTGGTCGGTGCTGACTTTGCGTTGCATGAACAGAAACTGCGGCTGGTTGGAACGGTCTTGCGTATAGAAGCCGCAACCCAAAAGACGTCCCACCGTGGAACGGGTCTTTTCGTCGAAAGGAATCTGCACCGAATCGGAATTGATATAGGCCTCGAACTGGATGCCGTCGGCAAGAAAAGGATTGTCGGCGGAAAGTCCGATAACCTCCTCGGCAAGCACGGGCGCGTCTTCGGTTTTCTTTTTGCCTCGGGCGTTGAGCCGTTTGGAATCCTCGTCCTCAAACTCCTCCTCGCGCTTGCGGGCGGGCGGGGTGTCGTCTTCCACAAACTCAAAATCGTCATAACCGCCGTCCGTAGGCTTTTCCGTGGCATCGTCCTCGGATTTCTCGGCATCTTCCTCATATCCAAAACCGTCCTCCTCATAAAAATCACTCTCCTGCCCGTCATCCACAGGGTTGTCCTCCGACACCTGACAGGCGTATTTCATGCGCACGCTGCCCGAAAAGAGCGGATAGGTCTCCTGCGCGCTCAATTCTATCTTTCCGATAAACTCAAAGGCTTCGTTGAGCGCCAGCACGCCCGAATCGAACGTGATGCGGGCCGAGGCCTGCGAAAAGCCGTCGCCCATAGGACGTATGCCCGCGAAAGAAACCGCCTGCTGCTCGATATGCGGGGCGCGGTAGTCGAAAAGTCCCGACGCTCGGTATTGTTCGGACGAATACACCTGCGCGCGCACATCGTGGAACGAATGCAGACGTTTGCGGTCGCCGAAATAAAGTTCGGCACCGTAGAGAGGTTCCATTTGCCCCGTCTTTCCTATCACCACCTTGCCCAAAGCCGGCACAAAGAGGGCATCGGCCACCAAAAGCCGCTCCACGCCCTCGACGCGCAAAACGGTGTCGGCATACGAGAACAAAGACGAGGTGCCGTAGAAGTTGAGCCCCGCCTGCGCCCGCCGCGTGGAAACAAACCTCTCGCCGGGAAGAATGGCTGTATAGAGTTCGCCCTTGCTCATCGAATCCAAGGCGGCCCGCCAGGAGGAAGAGGCTTCTTCTCCATGTTTCATGCGCACCTGCTTGCGCTCCATGCTCCAATCCATTTCCGAGACCGAGGTTTTGTAGTGGTTGACCCCGAAATCGAGGGGCGAGGCACCGTCGGCGGAACGGAACTTGCCTTGTTGGTTGTCTAAATCCACCGCCAACGTATGCCCTTGGGTGGCGAGCAGATCCAGCTCGCCCGAAGCGATGCGGAAATTGCCCGTATCGGCGCGGAACACGCGACGCGCCAAAGAAAAGGTGCGCGAATCGATAAAGAAACGGGAGCGGTTGGACAACGTGCCTTGGGCTTTGGAAACGCCCGGAGAGAAAGCATACGTGCCCGACAGTTTCCAGTCTTCGGCATAGAAATGCAGCACCGAATCTTTGAGCGAACGCAACGAGAACAGACCCGACCGCCGCGAGAAATCACCCTCTACCCTGTTCGCCCGCACCAAAGGATAGTTTCCCGGCACCGTGTCGGGAAAGAAAAATTCGTCCACGCGGGCATACATGCGGTGCGGCAGGAACACCATACGGCGCGAGGCGGCATTCGAGCCTAAATAGGAGAAATCGCCGCGTCCGTAAAGCCCGCTGTTATCGAGAAACAGCTCTCCCGAATAGCGCGACTTTCCGTCGTAGACCGGCCAACCGCCCTCGGGCGAGCGGGTGGCGAATCCCAAGGAATAGTCGGGACGGATAAGCAGTTCTTCGCGTATGTCGGGAAAAAGGCCGAACGAAAGCAGGGTTCCCGCAAAACGGATACTGTCCACATTCACCGAACTGAGTTTCTCCATGCGGAAAGGATCGACGCGGAAATAGAAGGAGTCGGCCGTATAGGCGCCCTTTTGAACCCGCACGTCATCGTAGTAGACATAAGAAGGTTGCGTGCTTTCAAAAATCGGATATTCGGGAAAATCCTTGCGGCCTCCCTTGTTGCCCGGATCGTCGATAAGCACGGTGCCGGCCAACGACTTGATGACCGATTCCACCGGATGCCGTTTGATTTCTCCGTCTTCCATGCGCCGCACCTCCAATCCCATTTCCTGCACATCGGCGATGTCCACCTTGAAATCCTTATAGTAGAAACGCGCACCCCGCACGGTATAGTTGAAGTTGCCCGCATGGAAAAGCCCGTTGAAGTAGAAATCGGCGTCTTTGTAGAGGTGAATCACCGAATCGGCGGGGTGCGCGTAGACATCCTGCTTGCCGCTCAAAAGGATATAAGGCACCTTGGCCATGCGGATGTCGAGGCTGTCCAAATAAAGCACCGCTTTCACGATGCCTTCTTCGGTGGTATTGAACTCGATTTCGTCGAAATCGGCTTTATTGGCCGTCACCTCCAGCGTATGGAAAAGCTGCGGCAGAAGCGTCACCGTCTTGCGGGCGGGGTCATAGCTCACATAGCCGTAGGCGATAAGGTTGTAGAGCATCGCGAGGGCTTGCGTGGTGGAGACATTCAACGCCTCGGCCACCTCATCCAAGTAGAGTTCGGTGCTGTTGACCCGTCTGGAAATCGAAGCCAGAATGAAAAAGGGATTGGCGTCCATACCCAAGGTTATCTTGCCCAATTCCTCGCGCGAGAAAAGATTGAGCGACTTGAACGATACCGAGCCCACACGTCCCGGAATCTGCAAAAGTCCTATCTCCACTTCGTTGCGGTCCAGATACCAGCGCATGGCCTCGAATTCCATACGCACCTTGTGATAGGTATCGATAAAGGGCGCGCTCAATCCGTCGCCTTGTCGGGAGGTGACGTGCAACACCCTGTTGCCCGCATCGTAACGCACGTTTACCGAGGGATTGTAGAGCGAATCCTCGTCCAGCCGCATCACCAGACGCGCGTCCGACGAACTGAGCTTATCCCTCTCGAATTGAAAGCGCGAAGAAGTGAGCCGCACCCGTACCGCGTCGTCCGTTTCGCGCACATCCACCTGCGCCGTGGCCGACGCCGCCCCGAAATACTCGCGGTTGCCCTCCTGCACCAAAGGCCCGCGCACGTCCACGCCCGCAAAAATATCGCGCACAAACAAAGGTTCCCGCGCGACGAACTGCGGATAGTGGCTTTCTTTGAGTTTGTCGCCCGCCGTGAGGCGTTCCGAGAAATCGCCGTGCAAATCTTTCGGATAGAGATAGAGGTTGCGGTGAATCACATCGGTGGCTTGGAAACGGCCTTGCTTAAAGTTGAGCGAATAGGTTTTGAGATCGGTGAAACAGCTGTCGGCGGCCAGGCCTACCCGCTCCCAATACACGCGCCCGCCCTTTCCCTCGAAACGGTCGGAAAGCGGATAATAATCGCCTCTCGTGCCGTGAATGCAGGTGCTGTCCTTGTAGGCGCGGCAAGTAAGGTCTATATCTTCGAAACGGAAAACGGGTTCGGAATTGATTTCAAGAACGGTGAATGCAATCTCCCCGCCCTGCCACCAGGCGGCATTGCTTCGATAGAACTCACCTTCTTCCAGCAACTTATAGGTGCGTTCCACCAGAGTGTTGAAATGCCGCGCACGGCTTTTCTTCAACTTCTGCCGCAAGGCCTCCAACCATGCGTCCTGCACGGCGTTGTGCCGCTGTTGCATAAGCTGCTGCGTGCGCAGAAAGGCATACAGTTCGGGATAGGCCTTTACCCGGGCCTTATGCGCCATACGCGCTATTTCGGCCACATCTTCCCTGCGCTCGGCGCGCAAGGAACCGAAATAGTCCAGATAGCCCGCCGTCCACGTCTGCAAAAGTTCTTTCTCGTCTTTGGTAAGATTGGGGTCGGCCAACATATACGCCCCGAGAGCGGCCTCGAAAGAGGCCGCGTCCCCGCCCAAAGGCTGGTCGCGACGTTGGGCGAAAAGCGTTGCCAACGTTGTGGAGAACAAGAGAAGCGCGACAAAAAACCTCTTCATTACTTTTTGAGAAATTTCATCGCCGCCCACGTGGCGCCGCTTGCGTCTTGTCTTTCGATATGTTTTTGATAGAAAAGTCTGTGCGCGTTGCACTCCTTTTCCAGAAGATCCATATCCTGCCGATAGAATCCGCTCAGATAGAGCACGCCTCCCGCCGGCAGACAGGCCGCATACACCGCCGTGTCGCGCAGAAGGATGTTACGGTTGATATTGGCGAGTATCACATCATATTCCCTGCCTTGCAAAAGCGAAGCATCGCCCTGCTCGATGCGCATTCTTTCCGAAAGCCCGTTCCGCGCCACATTCTCGAGCGCGTTCCTGTACGCCCACTCGTCGATGTCTATGCCTATGACGCTCTGCGCGCCCTGCATACCTGACAGAATGCCCAACACGCCCGTGCCGCACCCCATATCCAACACCCGTTTGCCCACAGGAGGTTCGCTTTCCAGGAACTTTATCATGAGCGAGGTGGTGGGATGATGCGCCGTGCCGAACGACATCTTGGGTTCTATCTCGATATTGTAGCGCACCTCCGCGATAGGCTGATGAAAAGGTGCGTGCACATGGCAGAAATCGCCGAAACGCACAGGAGTGTAGGACTTCTCCCACTCGGCGTTCCAGTCCTTGTCCGGAATGAGGGTATCGGTGCGGCGGACAATCTTGTCCCCGCAGTCCTGCACAAGCGCGTCGATGGCCGCCCGTTGCGCCCCGTAGACAGGGGCTGGAATATAGGCGGTGAGCGTCTGCGGGGCGCAACGGGCGGCGGAATCCGCAACGGCGAAAGCGTCCCCGCTTTCAAAACTCTCGAATCCGAGACCCGCCAGATCGTCGGTCAGAAGATCGGCCTCGATGTCGGTAAGGGTGTGTTCCAGACAAACGCTATAATAATTCATACCCGCCGTTCAAACCGTTTGCCCTCAGGCGTTCACAATCTTCATGAAATCTTCGGCCTGCAACGAAGCCCCACCTATCAGACCACCGTCTATATCTTCCTGCGCAAACAGTTCGGGCGCGGTCTTGGGATTGCAGCTGCCGCCGTAGAGCAACGGAATGGTGGAAGACACCGCCTTGCCGTATTTCTCCTGAATGCACTTGCGGATATGGGCGTGGATTTCCTGCGCCTGTTCGGGCGTGGCGGTCTTGCCTGTGCCGATGGCCCAGACAGGTTCGTAGGCAATGATGAGCTTGACGAAATCCAAAGGTTTGAGGTTGAACATACCTTCGTTGAGCTGCCTTTCTATCACCTCGAAAGCCTTGCCGCTCTCGCGTTCTTCCAAGGTCTCGCCTATGCACACGATAGGAATGATGTCGTTCTGCAACAGGCTTTCTATCTTCTGCGCCACCAGAGCATCGGTCTCGCCGTAGTAGCGGCGGCGTTCGGAGTGCCCCACAATGCAGTATTCCACACCCATCGAGGCCAGCATACCCGCCGAAATCTCGCCCGTATACGCCCCCGATTCGTGTTCGTTGACATTCTGCGCGCCCACGCCGAAAAACACTTCGTTCCCGTCTTCCTCGTCGCAGCTCAGATCGTGCGCCATTTCTATGTAGAGGGAGGGCGGGCACACAATCACGTCCGTATCCTTGTTCTGCCCGTTCTTCAACAAATCGGCCAATTCGTCAAACAAATCCTCGGCCTGCTGAAAGTTCTTGTTCATCTTCCAGTTGCCGGCCACAATTCTTCTTCTCATATTCTGTTTGTTTTACATTTTCAACACACTCCGTCTGTCTATTCCTCCTCTTCCGCAGCCCCGAAAGCATCCTGCAAGGCGCGGAAATCCACCGCGTCGGGTTCGGGAAGCCGCCGCCAATCCCACAGTCCCAACACATACGCATTCCGCACCAGCACCATGCCCGGATTGGAGCGGATCACCGCCTTGATAGACGTGTTGTCGGCATAGTAAACAGGGAAATCGGCCACGCCGTAATCTTCCTTAAAGGCCGTGGCCCTCTCCACATCCGAAGACGTGAGGAAGCAGGCATCATAGCCCGCCTCATACATTTTGTTCACAAAATCGGCCACCTTGCGCAGACCTTTCTCGTTGGCCTGGTCGATATCGTACACCGCCACCAAAAACAGATAGCGGTCTTCTTCCAGCAGACTGCGGGTGACGTCCAGCCCGGGATCCTCGTCATCGATCTTGTCGAGGATGTTGATGTTGACCGCCGCGGGATTGGGGTTCTCGTCACGCCGGTCCACAAATTCCCATTCCTCCACCCATTGCGGGTCGGAGAACGGACATTCCGAGAGAAGATACTCGCGTTCCTCTCCCGTGTTTCGGTTGCGGTAGGTCATGTAGTGCCGCAGCGGAAGCTGATGTTCGGGAAAGAGTCTCTCGCCTTTCTTCCATTCCAAGAAATTGACCACCGGCAGATAGCGGTAGTTATAGATTTCGAAAGCGAGGAAGGCCACCGCCCACAATATGGCGATAGTCCACACCTGCGCGGGTTTGCGGCGGGAACGGATGCGGCCTGCCGAAAAAAGCAGCACCAACGTGGCCGCGTCCAATACCATGTTCTTGTAGAAGGTCTGCCAGTTTGTTATCACCAACGCCTTGCCGAAACAGCCGCAATCGGGAACCGGTTCGGCCACCGCGTCCACCCACGTGAGCCCCGTAAAGAAAGCCATCATCGCCGCCAACACCCATACCGTCCAGCGCATCTTGATGTTGAAAAGCAGGAACACGCCCACGCAGAACTCCACCAGACAGAGGGCGAACGAAGCGAACGTGGCCAGAGGCGAGAGCCATGCGGCATGATAGGCTTCAAGATAATCCTCTATCATATAAACCGTTCCGAGAGGGTCTACCCCTTTGCTGAGGCTCGAGAACACAAACACCGCGCCCACGAGCGTGCGGAACGTCACCACCGAACCATAGGTAAAATAGTTGCGGTTGAAGATGCACAGCAACACGTTGAGCAGGAGGAAACACAAAAAGAGAACGCTTTTTCCCGGCACCCAAAGGATGAGCAGCGCCGAAAGCACCACCAAAAACAAAATGCCGTAGGAAAGAATCCAAGAGGGTATCGATTTTTGTTTCATGTTTCTAATTTTTCTTCTCTGCCGACTCCGCGATTTGGATAAGGGCGAAGACCGCGTAATTCATCATATCGTAATAGTTGGCGTCCAGGCCTTCCGACACCGAGGTCTTGCCGCCCGCATCCTCTATCTGCTTTACCCGCAGAAGCTTCATCAGGATGATGTCGACCAGCGATTCCTGCCGCATATTGCGCCATGCCTCGCCGTAGTCGTGATTCTTGCGCGTCATGAGCTCAAACGCCTTGCGCGCGTATTCGTCGTATTTGACAAGGGCGCTTTCTTTGGAAAGGGCCGTGTCGGAAAAGCCGATTTCCAACTGTATCAACGCCATAATCGAGTAGTTGACGATGCCTACAAACTCTCCGCGGATGCCCTCGTCCACCAGCGCCTGCCCCTCTATCTGCAAGGTGCGGATGCGTTTGGCCTTGATATAGATCTGGTCGGTGAGCGAACTGGGGCGCAACACATGCCAGGCCGCGCCATAGTCGCCTAATTTGGCCGCATACAGGGTGCGGCAATCGGCCAACACGCTCTCGAATTCCTTGTTGGTTTGCTCTGCTTTCATGAATAGTTATAGGGTTATGGGCGTTAAACCTTGCAAAGTTACGCCTAATTCAATACTTTTGCAACCATTCAAAAGCAATGCAAATGGCTTATAGTCTTAATATCAGAGGTCGTTTACGAACTTGGAGCGAACCCCAGGTCATGGGCATTGTCAACCTTACGCCCGATTCTTTTTTCGGAGGGAGCCGGGTGAGAGGGGTGCGGGCCGTGCTCAAGCGTACCGAAAAGATGCTGGAAGAAGGGATGGATATTCTGGATCTCGGCGCGATGTCGTCGCGACCCGGTGCCGGACTGATTTCGGCGGACGAGGAATGGGCGCGTCTGGAAAAACCGCTCAGGGCTATCGTGAAAAGATTTCCCGAACTGCCGGTTTCGGTAGACACGTTCCGTACCGAAGTGGCCGAGCGCTGCGTGGAGGCGGGGGCGAGTATCGTCAACGACATATCGGGCGGAAGTTTCGACTCCAAGATGTTCGCCACTATGGGGCGGCTTCAGGTGCCTTATATCCTGATGCACCTTTCCAGTCCGTTGCAGGCTTGGGAACAAAGCGGCGCGAGGCCCGAAAAACCTGCGGAAATCTCGCTGATTCCCTACTTTTCGGAAAAAATCCAGCAGGCGCATGAGGCCGGTATCCACGATATCATCCTCGACCCCGGCTTCGGCTTCGACAAGACTTTGGAACAGAACTACGCGGTGTTGAACCACCTGCGCGACCTTTCGATCTTCGATATGCCCGTGTTGGCGGGTATGTCCCGAAAATCCATGTTATACAAACTTTTGGGAACCACTCCCGAAAAAGCACTCAACGCTACCACCGCCGTCCACATGGTGGCCCTGCTCAACGGCGCGGCCATACTCCGGGTTCACGATGTCAAGGAAGCGGTGGAATGTGTTAAAATATACAAGCAATTATGGACTCTATAAGACTTTGGTTTGAGAATTTTTCCTTTGCACAGGCTCTCGACATCGCTATCGTGGCTTTTCTGGCCTATCAGATCTACCGCTTGGTAAGGGGAACTTCGGCGCTCAACATCGTCTTGACCATTATCGGCATCTTTGTACTCTGGAAAATCGCGGGGCAACTCTCCATGCCTCTCACCACCGAAATATTAGACCGCGTGGTGAGTATGGGTCTTTTGGCTATCGTGGTGATTTTCCAACCCGAAATCCGCCGTTTCTTCTTCATGCTCACCTCCCCCACCTCCATGCAGAAGAAGCGCAAGAACAAACTTCTCAATCAGCTCAGAAAAAAGGGCATTCTCAAGAAAGAGCTCAACATCACGCAGGTGGTGCAGGCTTGTATGCACATGAGCCAGGAAAAGACCGGGGCTTTGATTATCCTCACCCAGTTGAACCGTCTGCCGGGCACCGTGGCCACGGGCGAACATCTCGACGCCATTGTATCGAGTGCCTTGATTGAAGATATTTTCTTTAAGAACAGTCCTTTGCACGACGGCGCCTTGATTATCGAGAAGAACCGTATCGTGGCCGCCCGCTGCATTCTGCCCGTCACGAACAACAAGGATGTATCGGCCAATCTCGGCTTGCGCCACCGTTCGGCCATCGGCATCACCGAGCAGTCGGATGCGTTGGCCATTGTGTGCTCGGAAGAGACCGGCGCCATTTCCTACTGTCTTTTCGGCAATGTCACCTACAATGTCCGTCCCACCCAACTGCGGGCCAAAATCGAAGAATTTTTCGAGGAGAAGGAAGTGGCCGAAAAACCGGCGGAGTTATAAAGGTTCAGACGTTGAATCTGAAATGCAGGATATCGCCGTCCTGCACCACATATTCTTTTCCCTCCACCCCTAATTTACCGGCTTCCTTGCAGGCGTTTTCGGAACGGTAGTGGATATAGTCGTCGTATTTTATCACTTCGGCGCGGATAAAGCCTTTTTCGAAATCGGTATGGATGATGCCAGCCGCCTGCGGCGCCTTGGTGCCTTTCACAAATGTCCATGCGCGGCTCTCGTCGGGGCCCGTGGTGAAATAGGTCTGCAAGTTGAGCAAGGCATAGGAGGCTTTGATGAGGCGGCTCACGCCCGATTCCTCCAAACCTATCTCCTGCAAGAACATCTGTCTTTCTTCGTAGGTCTCCAATTCGGCGATTTCGCTCTCGGTCTTGGCCGCCACCACCAGAATTCCCGCGTTCTCGGCCGCCACCGCCTTGCGCACGGCCTCCACATAGGCATTGCCGTCCTTGGCCGAGGCTTCGTCCACATTGCAGACGTAGAGCACGGGCTTGTTGGTGAGCAAAAACAACTCGCGGGCCAGCTTCTCGTCGTCCTTGCTGTCCCACACCACCGTGCGGGCGGGCAGACCCTGATTCAGCACCTCGCGGTATTTCTGCAAGATTCCCAAAAGACGCTTGGCGGTTTTGTCGCCGCCGCTCTGCGCCTGTTTCTCCACCTTCCCGATGCGGCTCTCGACAGTCTCCAAATCCTTTATCTGCAATTCGGTGTCGATGATTTCCTTGTCGCGCACCGGGTCTACCGAACCGTCCACATGGGTCACGTTGTCGTCGTCGAAGCAACGCAACACATGGATGATAGCGTCGGTTTCGCGGATGTTGGCCAGAAACTTGTTGCCGAGGCCCTCGCCTTGGCTCGCCCCTTTCACCAATCCGGCTATATCGACGATTTCCATCGTGGCGGGCACCACTTTCTTGGGCTTGTCTATCTCGACAAGCTCGTTAAGCCTTTCATCGGGTACGGTAATCACACCCACATTGGGTTCTATCGTACAGAAAGGAAAGTTGGCGGCCTGCGCCTTGGCGTTGCTCAGACAATTAAATAAGGTGGATTTCCCCACATTGGGCAATCCTACGATTCCGCAATTCAACGACATAAATTACGCGCCAATCTGAGCCTTGTAAGCGGCGGCGTCCATCAAAGCGTTCACTTCGGCGGGGTCGCTCAGCTTAACCTTGATGATCCAGCCTTCGCCATAGGGATCGCTGTTCACCAAAGCGGGATTGTCGGCCAAAGCGGGGTTGAGTTCGAGAACCTCGCCGCCGGCGGGCAACAACAGTTCGGAAACGGTCTTTACGGCTTCGATATTGCCGAAAACCTCGCCCGAGCCAAGGGTTTCACCTTCGCTGGTAACGTCCACAAAAACAATGTCGCCCAATTCTTTCTGAGCATAGTCGGTGATGCCTACCAAAGCGGTGTCGCCTTCCACCTTGATCCATTCGTGATCGGCGGTGTACTTGAGTTGTTCGGGAAAATTCATATTCTGTATGTTTTAAGTTTAAAGCCTACGAAATTACATCTTTTTTTCCGTTCCTCCAAGAAGCGCCCTCCCTCGGGCCCCACCCGCGTCAGGATCATTGCGTGAACCTATACGTGAGGCTGATGCCGCCGCGCCCGTTATGGTTGTAGAACTGATTGGCGATATAGGGCTTGTTGAGCGTCATATCGTAGAACAGACGGGCCGATATGTTCTTGGTTATCTCGTACTCGGCATACACGTTTATGGAGGTAATCATGGCGCCCTCCGAAGGCGTGTTGAGAGACTGATCTATCTTCCTCAGAAGACGGATATTGTCGCGGATGCTGAAATCGGCCCGCAACACGATATCGCTGCTGATACGCTTCTTTCCCGCCCCGCCCGAATTCACCTTGAATCCCACGTTCTTGATACGGTATCCCGCCCCCACGATCCATTCCTTGGTGCGTTGTTCGGTTATCTGATTGTTCACGAAACTCAAGCCTATCTGCCGGCTCTGCCTGTACTCGAAATTGAGCGAAAGGTCGTTGATGAACGTCATGTTTATCTTGATGAGAGGCGAGAACTGTTCGCTCAACACCACCCCTTCCATCACATAGCGCGAACGGAAATTGTCGTTCTCGTCGATGTTGCGGATATACTCCACGTCATCGCCCTCGTAGAGCAGGTTGTTGGTGTAGGAACCCACGCTGTAGGTGGAACTGTAGGCATGTGAAATCGAGAAATTCTTGAACACCTTGCGCACGCCCTTTATCTTGGTGAGCCCCGAATAGGTCACCGACCAGTTGGGCAGGGGGAATTTATCGATAGCCGACAACGAGACCTTGTGCGGGTCGCGCCCCGTGTAGGCGGCAATCAAGGCGGGAATCATCACGTCCTGATTGTTGGACTTATAGCCCTCGGGAAACATGGCCCGCGCGAGGGTATCGTACACATGGTTGTCCGGCGTATAGCCCGGCATACGGTTGTCCTGCGCCAGACGCTCGGCTATCACGATGCGGTTCTCCAGGAACTTTCCGAAAGTCTTGTCGAAATAATCGTCGTTGAATTTGCTGAACGCGGTGGCGATCATTATGTTCGTGACATTATAACTGCCCGTCAGGCGGGGATTGGTCTCGCGGAACTCGCCGAATTCGTTGTTGAACGTGTAGTAGGACGAATAGTTCTCGGTTCTGCCGTAACTCATGTTCAGCGTAATCCTGAAATCGCGGAAAGGCTCGATGGTTCCCTGCGCGTTGACGCTTTCGGTAAACTGCCGGTAGTAGGGCTGGATGAGCAGGCTATCGGTGGAGAGCCAGCCGTTCAGGGCCGCTTTCTGACGTATGTCGGCCTGCGAGCCGAAGAGCGCGAAGCCCGCACCTGGAGCGTTCTGTGCGAAATTCACACCGAACAGATCGGGTTCGGGCATAAAACCGGGCAAGGTGGTTCCCTGATTGCGGCTCCACGATACATTCACATCGCGCACCAACATCAGGAACCGCACCACTCCTTTATAGAACGTCTCGAAACCGTTTTCCGTCGGTTTCTGTTGTTCTCCGTTGCGGCTCATCACCGTATTGCTCCGTCCGTTACGGCTGTTGCGGCGGTTGTTGCCGTTCAGTTTCCGCAAGAAAGGCACTTTGTTGTAGAGGGTCACGAAGTTGGCCGAACCATTGGCGCTCAGGTTCATGGAGTTGGTGATGACGTTGCCCAAGCGGTCGCGCGTGGCCAAGGCCCCACCCTCCCAACGGTAGATAGCGCCGTAGGATGCGCTCGCCTCGATCCAGTCGAAAATGGGAATCTTATTGATAGGCAAGGTATAGGTGACACCTACATTCTGGTCGAAGTTATTGAGGCTTCCGCCCCCGAAAAAGCTGTGCCAAACCGAGTCTTTCTTGTCGGGCGTATTGATGCGTCCCGGAGGCTCGCGCAGATAGGAATCGGCATTGGCGGAATAGGTGATGCCGATAGATTTGGTGAGGTCGTAGCGGAAATTATAGCTGCGCGTCCAATCGAAACGCTTGTAGTAGCTAGTGGGCATCAGCAAATCCCATTCGGTGTTCTTGTTGCGCATCTTGCTTTCCGAAAATTCCCGTTCCATACCCATATTGAACGAGAACATATTGGGGATATAGTTAAGATTGAAATCGGTGAGGATGGCCGCCCATTTGTTCTGCGCCATCTTGGTCTTGGCAAGAGGCTGGAAGAAACGCGAGGAGGTGGAATAATCGTAGCCGATGCCGCCCCGGTGAATGGTCTGATTGTCGAATTCCATATCCTCGTCGCGGTGCACCACGCTCGTAAAGGCATACAGCACATTGAAGTTCTCGATGTCCCAGAACTGCGGCTGCCGTTCGGAATTGGTACGTTCCTTGCGCACATTCATCAAGTTGACGTTCTGCCGCATGGTATAGTCCTGCACGGCGTGTTTGAATTCCTTTTTCGACGCCTTGTCGGGATAGGTCTGCACGTCGTCTTTGGTCTTGACGTCGGGATCCAGAGGATTGTATTTGGGATTGGCGATGACCGTGGAGAGGTCGTAGTGCACGGGCAGTTTCAAGCCTGCTTTCTCGGGCAGGAAACGTCCCATTTCCAAATCCACCGCCACATCATACGAACCGGTGTTGCTTTGCGAGAGATCGGTGAGTTTCTGTTCGAGCTGTCCGAAATTGGCCTGCGTGTACGAACCGGCCACCGACACCCTGCCCACATCGCCCAACGTGGCCTGCGCACGGGCCGTGGCCGCCACACCACCTTCTTTCTTAAATTCATTCAGGCTCAATTCGTTCACCCATACCTCCACCGACTTGTCGAGCCCGTCGTCCGAATCGCCCTGCCGCATACGCTTCGGGTTCTTCAAACCGATCATTATCGCTTTCACCGCACTGATAGAGGGCGTACCCTTGACCGAATACACCGCCTTGCCGATATGTTCCGAATAGACCGTGGCATAGGTGTTGCGGCCCTGTTCGCGCATCATGGCGTTGCGTCTTTCCTTCATCTTCACCAACTCGCCCAAATCGATCTCCACCTTGTTGACATCGGGCCATACCAGATTGCGCGCGCTCTGTCCCCATTGCGTATAGCTCAGAGGTATCTCGTATTCGTAGTAGTTGTCGTTGTAGTCCGCACCCAAACGGATAATCAGATGCACATCGCCGTCGGTGGCCACATCCGATTCGTTTACCTTCTCCATGTGCGCGTACATCTCTATCTTCTTGAACTGGCGCATGTCGTACGACACATTCTTGTAGATACCGCGCGCGTCGCCGTCGGCCAGATTGATCACCTTGAGGCTCAGCGACTGTTCGTTCATCTGCACGTTGCCCTGCAAAGAGGGGTCGATGACACGCTCGATATCGGGCGGCAGCACATAGTTGATAGGCTGGCGGGTGCTGTTTTCCTCCACGCTCACCGCCGACACATCGAAAGTGGTCTTGCCGCCGCCGGGCACATGCTCGCCGTTTTCGAGCAAGGTGTTGTCGTATTTACGCCAGTCGGAACGCACCAAGTCCAAAGAAGCGAAACGCAGAATCACGGGCTCCTTGAAATCGCGCAGATACATACGCACAAAGCGCACCGATTGCAGGTTCTGCATCTGTCCGAACACCGCCGTCGGCTCCTTGACGGGAATCTTGAACTGATACCACGTCACATTGGCGTTTTCCTTGTTGGCAAGCTTCACTTCCGACCGCTGGATATCGGTGATGTAGTTCTCGCCGATTTTCATATGGTCGGGGTCGAGCGTAATCTGATACTGATAGTAGTTCTCCGCCTCGTTGAGCGTGTTGTCGCCGCTTATGTCCTCCGTATTGGGATAGTTGGTCTGCTGGGTGGGATAGCTTTCGGGATTGTCGGCATTCGAGGGCGAATTGCCTTCAGGGTTGTTGTAGAACTTATAGCGGTCGGCGATCTTGTTTTCCGAATGGCGCACGGTATCCCAAAGCCCGCGACGGAAATAGATGTAGTTGTCGGACGAGGGGTCGTTGTAGGCGTTATGATAGGCTTCGGAATTGGACCCTCCGTCGAGATTGCGCGCCAACTCCTCGAGATAATTGGCGAAAAATTTGCGTTCGTCGTCCGAGGAGAGACCGTCCAGACCTATATCCTGATAGCGGCGGGAAGCGGGGTCGTTGTCAAAACTGTTCACAATGGCCTGAATGGAAGGCACCCTACCCCATTGGGTCTCTTCCACATCCTTCACCTCGGCCGTGGTCGGCATCCCGTTTTCGAACGACTTGCGGCCGTCGCGCAACACATCTTCCGAAATATCCCCCAAGTTGAAATAGAGCGTACCTCCCGAATGACGCGGGTTTCCGTTCTTGCCGTCCTTTTCGATAAAGGGGTCCATCATCCAGAATTCGATATACTCCACATTGCTCGCCTCGAAATCGGTATTGTTGATCTTGCGCATGATACCGCCCCAACGGCTTTCGGGTGACTTGAGTCTTCCGTCGGGCGCCACACCCGCCGAAATCCCCGCCACCGGCGAAGCATCGAAATTATAGGGGCCTCTTTCGGTGGGATAATAGGCCAGGTTGAGCACGGTGAGCGTCTGCGCCTCGCCCGACGACAGCTGACGGGTGGGATAAACCTCCTGCACCAGCACCCTGCGGATGTAGTGGTTCGACAGATCCTGCGTGGTGATGTTGTCGGGACGTGCGTTGCTGTAGAAAATGGGGTCGACGCTATACCAAGCCAACTTGGCACGGTTGCGGCCGCTCACGGTGGTGGAGGAGAACATATCGGCCGCCTCGGGAAACAGGTCGGTCTGCTTCTGCGGTGTGGAGGCGAGGAACCAGGTATAGGGTTCTTTCAGACTGATGCTGCTCTTGCTGCCCTCGAAATCGTCTATATAGGTAATACCTTGTTTGCCGATAGCGCGGGAGTGACCGGGCAGAAAATGCGCGAACTCTCCGTAAAGACTGATGCGCGAGGGGGCCTTGCTGTCCTCGAAAGGCAGAAGCCAATCGACCGTCTTGGTGAGCCAACGGCTCTCCTTGTCGTAGGAGACATCAAAACCGTATATCGTGTTGGAGATAGGCTCCTCGCCATAGTTTACCTTCTGTGTCAGCGCACTCTGATGCAGGTTCATCAACGTGGCTCCCACATAGAAATTGGGATTGAAGAAATGTTCTACCCGCAAGCCCATCATCCGTTTGGTAAGCAAACTGTTCGACATGCTCTCGGTCTTGACATCGATAGGCACGCCCGAATTGAGCACGCCGGGATTGATGATCTGCACGATACCTGCCGAATAGTTTACCGTATAGTCCACATTCTCCACCAAAGGTGTATTGCCCGCCATCACCTTGACCGAACCCTGCGGCAGATTGTAGACGCCGAGATTAATTTCGCTTCCGCCCGCGCCCTTGTAACTGCCCACGAACGAATACTTGTTTTTCTCGGTGTACTGCTGGGCTTCGGTCTTGGTCTTACGATACAGTTCGTCAAAGCGGTATTGCTGCGCCGCCACACTGTCGCCGCCGAACATCTCCACCATGTCGCGACCGAAAGGCTCGGGCCACGGCAGATAAATCAAACCCTTGTCCGACTGCACGTAACCCGCTCCCTTGGCGGCGTTGTCCAGAAAATCGAAAAATCCGTCGGGATTGCGGTTCTGCTGGCGGTCGAGATTATCCACGCCGAACACCTGTATCAAGGGAATGCCGCTGCGGGGACCATCGGTAAAATAGCCGCTGGGCACGCCGCGCTGATTGCCCGAATACATGATGTTGAAGCGGAAATCCTCGGACGAGAGCTGATAGGTGTTGAGCGCGTAGACGTTCTTCATCATGAGGTCCCACAAAGGAATCTCGGTGTTGAGCGTGGAGGACTTCAACAATTTGACCACCAAAACTTCGGGGTCGTTGATGCCTTGGTCGGAGAATTCACCCACCTGATACACAGCGGGATCGCCCACAATCTGATACTGGAAGGCCACGGCCAAGACCTGCTCGGTATTGAGGTTCTGATTGAGCGAGATGAAACCCAAGGAGGGGTTGAACGTATATTCCGAGGGATCCAGACGGCGGGCGCTTTCCACCTTCTCGTACTCGCGGCCGTTGGTATAGCCTTTCGAACTCAGATAGCGGCTTACGTTATTGAGGTTGCGCAACTGCGTCTTGTCCACCACCCGAAGCAGGTCGTTCGATTTGTCCTGGTCGGGATAGATTTGCCGGGGCGTGCCGCGTACGTCGCGCGCCAAAGGCTTGGACTCGGCCAAGTCGGTAAAGGCCACGATATTGCGGTTGTTCTGCACGGGCGAACCGACATTGGTCACCCACACTTCGATTTTGGTGATGGTGATGCGGCTGTTTACCAAAGGCAGCTGCGAGAGGGCTTCGTGATAATGGTCGCGGAAATATTGGGCGAGGAAGAAGTGACGGTTCTCTTCGTAGGCATCGGCGTGAATCTCGAAATCGGTGCTTTGGGCGCCTCCTTGGATGCGGATGTTGCTCCCCTCCGAGCGTTGTTCGGAGAACACACCCGTGATGTAGGTCTTGCCGAACTGCAACTTCGCCTTGAGGCCGAAAAGTTCCTGCACCCCGCTTATCAAGGTGGTGTTGAGCGGAAAATCCACGTTACCGGCGGCTATCGTCTTGATGATTTCGTCCTCCTTGCCTTCGTATTGCAGCTTGAATTTGTTGTCGAACTGAAAGAGGGCCTCGGTGTTGTGACTGATGTCGAACTTGATGCGGTCGGCAATCGTGGCGTTCAGGTTTATATTAATATCAGAAGAAAAATCGAAATTGAAAGTGCGACGTTTCTTGATGTCGAGGGCCGGGTCGTCGCGCCGGGTGCCTACAAAGGCGAAATCCAGACCGATAGAGCCGTTCAGGTCGAACTTGATGAAATCCTTTCCCAAGAAATTGTCGAGAAAGTCGAGGTTGAGATTGAGCCCGGGAATCAAGCCGCCCAAGCCAGAAGACGTGGTGGGCGTGTAGTCGGCCTTGGTCTTCCAATAGTCCTTTATGGCGCGGTCCATGTCGTATTGGAGATAGTCCTCCATACTCATATTGCGGTGCGAGAGTTCCAGATCGCCCGCTTTGCGCTTCAGCACATATTCGTTGGTATGCGGATCGTAGACAATCTCTTCGGTGACGGGGTTCTTGAAATGCAGGCTTTTGTCGTCGGGGAGATTTTCGTAGGGCCCGGCCTGCGGAATGGGATAGTGGAGGGAGTCCGCGCCCGCATCGGCAACAACGGCGGC
>CAZEOJ010000013.1:2412-21342 GCA_964513825.1 uncultured Bacteroidaceae bacterium | reverse complement strand
TTAGATTTAGTCACTCTCCCAATCGGTAAAGGAAGATTCGGTTTCGTAGAGGCGGAGTTTTTTGAGACGGAAGGGTGCGGGGAGGCAGGAGGTGAGGCGGGAGGCGAAATACAGCACCATATTCTCGCTGGTGGGTTGAAAGGGAAGGGTGATGATTTTCTGATGCGAGGCGTGCAGGGAGTTCAGCAAATCGGCCTGCATGGAGGCATTCAGAATCAGCGCGTGGTCGAAAGGATCCACGATAGTTTCGTTGACAAGCCGTTTCAGGTCCGAAAAATCCATCAACATGCCGCATTTGGGGTCGGCCTTGTCCGCGGCGCCTATCACCGCACCCGGCGTGGCGTCCAAGTCGGTGCGGCAGACGGTCACTTCCAGGCGATAGGAATGTCCGTGGATATTGGCGCAAAGCCCGTCGTAGCCCATCAGGGCATGGGCGGCTTCGTAGCGGAATATTTTGGTGATGCTCAGTTGCGGCATAGTCCTTTATAATAATATCAATTTTGCAGATGTTCGACAAGAATGCGCACCCCGATACCGATAAGTACCAATCCCCCGATGAGGTTGATGGTTTTGAAGGAAAGTTTTTTGAGTTGCCTTTGCAGGAAAAATCCGGCGAAAACCGCGGCCACGCTGCATACAAACACCGTAATCGCCACGCTGGCGCAGAGCTTCACCAGACCCACGTTCAGCATTTCGAGACTCACGCCTATGGCAAAGGCGTCGATGCTCACGGCCAAGCCCAGCAACAGCAGGGATTTCCAATGAAACATGGCGTGCACCTGCAATTCCTTTTCCTTGCTGTTGTAGGCTTCGATGATGGTTTTGAGGCCGATGCCGCAGAGCAGGGCGAAAGCGAACCAATGGTCGAATTTCTCCACGATACCGTTGATGCTCCAACCCAACAACCACCCCAACAGAAGCATCAGGATATGGTAGAGGGCGAAGACCAGTCCCGACAGGACGGCGCTTCCCCACAAGGAGGGCATGGGGTCCTTCTCGTTTTCGCGCAAGCTTGCCCGAAACGCGGAGCGCTGCATACCGAAGACCAAACATATCGTAAAGCAGTCTATCGACAGCGCCAACGACAAGAGTATCAGAGAAAATAAACTCACTCTACTTCAATAATTTCTGTTGAAACATCCGCAGGGTCTCCAACACATTGCTGCGCACGTGGATAAAGCATTCCACACCGAGGGCGCGGAACGGTTCCTCATCGGCGGCCGCTCCCGCATACACCACGCAGGTCTTGCCTTTCAGAATCGGGCAAGCTTGCGCGGCCAAATCGGCATATTCATCATCGCTGCTGCACAACACCGTGATTTCGGCACCGCTCTTCAAGGCCGCCTGCGCGCCTTGTTCACCGTTTTCGAAACCGGCGTTGTCGATGATTTCATAACCCAGGCAACCGAAGAAATTGGAGGCGAAACCTGCCCGAGCCTTGCGCATGGCCAAGTTGCCGTAGGTCAACAGGAATACTTTGGGACGTTGTCCGTTGTGCGCGGCGGCGAATTTTTCGGTCTGCAAGCGCAGTGCCTCGAACGCTTCCGCTCCGCGATACATCCGCAATGCGGCGAACGCCTTGCCCGTAGGCGCGGCGGGGGCGCATATCTCCTTGCTCAGATTCTCCAACTCCTTCTCGCCGAGATTGGGGAACTGGTTCACACCTGTCAACACCAACTTCCGTTTGGCCAGATCTTCGTTGCGCTTGGTGGCGTCGGCTTCGACACGTTCCTGCACGAAACCTTTCTCGACACAGGCGGCGAACCCGCCCTGTTCCTCGGCTTCCAAAAACAGTTTCCATGCTTCTTCGGCCATTTTGGCGGTGAGGTTCTCGATATAATACGAGCCGGCGGCAGGGTCGATGATGCGGTTGAAGAACGATTCTTCTTTGAGGATAATCTGCTGGTTGCGGGCGATGCGCGACGAAAATTCATCGGGAGCGCGTAAAGCGTCCGAAAAATCGTTCACGCAGATTGAATCCGCACCGCCGATAGCCGCACTCATGGTTTCGGTGGTGCTGCGCAACATATTCACATAGGGGTCGTAGACCGATTGATTCCACAACGAAGACTCGGCGTGGATGAAAGCTTTTTCGCTTTGCGGATTCTTGGGAGCGAATCCGCGGACCATGTGCGCCCACAGCAACCGCACCGTCCGCATCTTGGCAATCTGCACAAAGTAGTCGGAACCGATACCGATGTGCAGACCCATACGGGCGCACACGGTGTCCGCATCCACGCCTCGGTCGGTGAGGGCGGCCAAGTATTCGCAACCCCACGAAATGGCAAGACCTATCTCCCGCACATTGTAGCAACCCGCCTCGTGAAGCGTGCGGGCACCCACATTCAACAGACGGAAATGAGGCAGCGCCTGCGCGAACTTCTTGAAAAGATCCGCGGCCTCGTCCATGTTCGCGGCAAAGGACTGATAGAACTCGCCGTGGAGTAGCGCGTAGGCAAGCGGGTCGAAATCAATCGAACCGTATACTTTCTCACCTTTTATATCGTGCGCTTGGAGATACTGCACAAAAAGGTCGAGCGTTTTTCCATAGTTCCGGCTTTGCAGAAAGTGGATACCCGTGCGGCATACGTCGATGCCCTGCAACAGAGTTTCCATTTGTGCCGAGGTTTCCACCTGCGCGCAGTTCAGACCTACGGATTCGGCACCTTTGGCGGCGGCTTCGCGGGCCAAAGCGTTGCAGCGGTCTATGTCGCCGATGCGGAAATCCTGCCGCACCTCCCAGTTGTTGTCTTCGGTCTTGCCTCCCCGTACAAAAGGAAATTCACCCGGATTCCCGTTTAAAAACTCCAAGCCTTCCAGATTGTCGGCGCGGTAGAACGGTTCTACCGAAAAGCCTTCGGCGGTGCGCCAAACCAACTTCTTGTTGAAATCGGCGCCTTTGAGGTCTTTGGTGATGGCCTCCATCCATTCCTGTGTGGAGACAGGGGCGAATTCCGAAAAAAGTCTTTCTCTCTTCATCAGCATATGTTTTTGTCCAGGCCAAATCCGGCTATGCTTGCCGGCGGTTGGCCTGTTCGATAAAATCTAAAATTTCGTCCGTTCCCAAACCCGTCTGCGCGGAGGAAACGATAAACGGCGGCAGGGGATCCCATTCTTCGCTCAATGCGTCTTTGAGGGTCTGCACCGAATTTTCGAGTTGAAGTTTTTTAAGTTTGTCGGCCTTGGTTCCCACCACGCACAACGGCACGCCGTTCTCGCCGAGGAAACGCAGGAACTCGAAGTCCGACTTCTGCGGCGGTATGCGCAAATCCACCAGCACGAACACGCAGAAAAGATTTTCGCGCTTGAGCAGATAGTCGCGCGTCATGGTCTTCCATTGTTCGCGCTGTTGCTTGCCCACCTGCGCGTAGCCGTAGCCGGGCAGGTCGGCGATATACCATTCTTTGTTTATCGCAAAATGCACGATGCACTGCGTCTTTCCCGGCGTGGAAGAGGTTTTGGCAAGCGCGTTCTGACGGCACAGCCGGTTGATGAGCGACGATTTGCCCACATTCGACCTACCCACAAAGGCGTATTCGGGCAACACTCCCTCGGGGCATTTGCGGTAGTCGGTGCAACAGGCGATGAATTCGGCGCTCTTGATCTGCATGGGAAGCGGTTTTAGTCGTTCAGGGCTTTGGGTTTCTGCACGTCGCTCAAACGGAGAGGTATATGCCTTTCCTTTTTGGTTTCGTACACCTCGTCCACGCGGATCAGGATGCCCGTTTCCTCCACGCCGCCGAAATGCGGGTTGACACAGGTGCCGAAACTGCGCATCAGGGGCGAGAGTTTGAGATACGAATTGAACAGGGGCGGGATATTCTCGCCCAACTCGCGGATGCGTTTCTGGGCGGTCTTATAGGCTTCCTCCAAATCCATACCCTTGTAGAGCGCTTCCAATTTCTCGGCCTGTGTGACGGGAACGATCGGGTTGATCGGCACCACTAAATGGTCGGGGTCTTTATAGTATTTCGACACATAATATAATAGGGTGTCGCGCGCCTCGGTCTGGAAGGAGGGGTACATGGTCACCTTGCCGAAAAAATACTTCATCCAGCTTTCGTTGAGGACCACCAGACCACCCAGGCCGTCCCAAAGGTTATCCAACGAGAAGATGCCGTTGCGGGCGGATTGGTATTTGGGCTGCACGAAACTGCGTCCCAGTTCGATGGTATGCGGCAGGTAGTCTTGGATGAAGCGGGGCGAAATCTTGAAAATCTCGGTGGTGGAGAGCAAGGGTGCGCCTGTTGCGTCGAACGAGACGCGGTTGCCTTCTATAAACCGGTAGCCGCCCACAATCTCTTCGTCCACAGGGTCCCATACCACCAATTGCTTGTAGGGGGCGGGCATGGTGTCGAACTCGTCGATATCGGTGCTTTTCCCCGTGCCCCCGCCCGCAACGCGGAACGTTTCCTCGCGCAGACGTCCCAGTTCCTGCATCACGGCGGGCGAGTCGTGCGCGGTGGTGACAAACACCATCCGGTTGCCGTAGTTGGTATAGCGGAGGAATTTGTCGGGTGTGAACTCGTCTTTGAGTTTCTCCCTTGCAACGGGAGGTATAATAGGTTCCATATACGCTAAATATTAAAGGGCGCGAACACGGCCTGCGGGTCTTTCGCCAATTTGTAGACGTGCTCGCGAACCAAAGCCGCCCATTCCTTGTCGCTGCGGCTTTTGTCGAACACCGAGCAAGAAATAGGTTTGCCCAAAGTTAAACAAATCTTCTGATTTCGGAGTTTGAACATCTCGTTCACCAAGAAAATCTGTTCGATATTTACTTTGATACCCAAGCGGGTACGTAGTTTTGCGAGGTTGTAGAAGAAGTTGGAGTTCTTGCCCGAAATATGCACGGGAACAATATCCCGCGAGGTATTGCGCGCCTGTGTGATGAAGGTCTTTTTCCATTCGGGGTCGGCGATGAGGCCGTGCTTCTGCTTGCGCGAGCACAGGCCGGCGGGAAAGTACAGCAAGGTGCGGTCGCCCTTGAAAGCCTCGTCCAAGTTGCGGCGGTTTCCGGTGTTCTTCTGCAACTTGCTGATAGGCAGAAAGACGGGCTCAAAAGGAGGAAGCGCCAAAAGCATATCGTTGACCGGAAAGACCACGTCGGGACGAATCTGTCCGATACGGCTCAGGAAGGCCATGCCGTCCAAGCCGCCCAAAGGGTGATTGGCGCAGAAGAGGTAGCGGCCGTTGGGGTCGAGATGTTCTTGACCCTGCATCGTCACCTCGCATTCAAAGTCCTGCAAGATAGCCGTGGCGAAATCCACGCCCGTTTTGTCGCGCTCCTTATATAAAAAGGCGTTCACTTCGTCTTCGTGGAGAATCTTGCGGAGCCACGGGATAAGCCACTTTATCTTCTTGTAGACGGCGGGGGCTTTCTCGGCCAGCAGGCCTGCCACATCGATGGTCCGTTCGGAAATGGTGAAACTCAGCATACGTTTTAGGGTTGCGAAAGGTGTAAAAGTACGGCTTTTCGGAAAAATGGTCGGCGGGAGGGGGTGAGAGGGGACGGGTGAGGGGGTGGAAAACGAAAAGAGGAGGGGTCGGAAGCGAAAAGTTATTAACAAATTGTGGAAAACTTACGGGTGAGGGCAGATTCGGCGGGCTTGGTTTTATTTGTAATGTGTTGATTCAGTTAATCAATCGCCAAGATAAGCCTTAAAAATGGGATTTTTTGGGACTGAATGGAAAAATTATTAACAAAATGGGATTTTTCGGATAATTCTCTTTAATTTTGGCCTGTTCTAAGCGGGAACCTTGCGGTGAAAGAAAACGGTAGGGTTCGTAACACGCAGAACAAAAGAACTATGGCGATTTTAGTAGGTAAAGAATTTTGCAAAGTGGATCCGGCCGGCCGTTTCAAATTTCCGGTGGCGCTCAAAAAGGCGCTTTCGGGAGTTGTGGAGGCGGGCTTTGTGATTCGGGAAAGCATCTTTGATGCCTGCCTCGAGCTTTACCCGCGCGGAGAGTTCGAGAAAGAAATCGAGAACAAGGTGTCCAGACTCAATCCCTATAACCCTCAGGATCGTCTTCTTATCCGCAAACTTTCGGAGGGTAATCCCGTTGAGCTGGACAACAACGATCGTCTTCTCATTCCTTCCGAACTCAAAAAAGCCAAGAAAATCGACAAGGAAATCGTACTCATTTCCAAAATCAACATCATTGAGATTTGGGATGTGGAAACCTACAACAAGGTAAACGAGGCCGAGGTTGATTTTGCAAGGATGGCCGCCGAGCGATTGGGACAGATTGACGCAACGGAAAAGTTTTAGGAGGGTGCGTCATGACAAGCGGCTATCATGAACCTGTTATGCTTTCGGAGGCTTTGCAGAGCCTTGACATTCAGCCTAATGGCGTATATGTAGACGCTACTTTCGGAGGCGGTGGACATTCCCGTCGCATACTTTCTTGCTTAGGCGAAAACGGCAGACTTGTGGCGTTCGACCGCGACCCCGATGCCTTGCGCCGCGCCGTCGACGACCCCGATTTCTCGCAGGCGGCAGAGCGCTTTGTGTTGATAGGAGAAAACTTCTCCCTGCTCAAAAATCATCTTCGTTTCCGCAGGCTTCTTCCCGTAGACGGCATTTTGGCCGATCTGGGGGTTTCGTCGCACCAGTTCGATGTGGCCGAGAGGGGTTTTTCCATTCGTCTGCACGGGCCGTTGGATATGCGGATGGATCAGAGCGGTGAGCTTACCGCCGCGCTTGTGCTCAACACCTATGCCGAAGAAGATTTGAAGCGGATTTTCTGTATCTACGGCGAAATCGCTTTCGGCGGGAGGTTGGCGCGCGAAGTGGTGGCGCGGCGCGAGCAGGCGCCTTTTGTCTATACCGACGAGGCCGCCGCGTTTTTTGAACGTTTTGCGCAGAAGGGAAAGGAGAACAAGTTTCTGGCTATGGTCTTCCAGGCCCTGCGCATCGAGGTGAACAAGGAGTTGGAGAGTTTGGAGGCCTTGCTTACGCAGAGTCTGGAAGTGCTTAAACCCGGCGGGCGGTTGGTGGTGATTTCCTACCACTCGCTCGAAGACCGCCTGGTGAAGAACTTTATGCGTACCGGCAGGCTCGACGGCAAGGAAGAGAAGGATTTTTACGGCAACAACCTTTCGCCCATCGAGCCGGTGGTGCGCAAGGTAATGGTGCCCTCGCCGGAGGAGATCGAACGCAATCCCCGCTCGCGCAGTGCCAAACTGCGGGTGGCGCGGATAAAACCTGTGGAAAAGGAGGTGGGCCGTGGCCAAGAATAAGATTCGCACCACTCCCAAGGTGGAGAATTTGGAGCCGCAGCCCGAGCCGGAGGTGCTGTCGTTTTTCGGCAATACGCCGCTGCCGGAGGAGCGCATCAAGGGACCCGAAGAAAGGAAGCCCGGAAAAGACGAGAGCCGGAGGCGGGAACGTCGGCAAAGACGGCGCGCGAAGTTCCTTTCCGTATTGGACGGTTCGGGCTTTTTGGAGGAGCGGATGCGGGGCTATTGGGGACAGATATTTTTTGCGCTGTTCCTGGCCATGCTGATGATAACGAGCAACTACCATACCGAGTCGGTGGTGCGCGAAACGGTTTCTATCCGCAAGGACTTGCAGGATTTGCAATACAGGCAGATTTCGAGCAAGGCGGAATTGATGCGTTTGAGCCGGCAGTCGTCGGTGGCGAGGATGTTGGACAGCACGGGGGTGAAGGAGTCGGTGGTGCCGCCCTATATCATCCGTTACAAGGCTTCGCAAATACCTGAGAAATAAGAAGAAACGAACCGCAGATGAGCGACAGACAGCAAAATATGAATTCTAATTTTTGGAAGAGGGCCTGGTGGGTCTATCTCTTCTTCTTGCTGCTTGCCGCCTGTATAGTGGCCACGACGGTGAAGGTGTCGTTTGTGGATGGCGAACATTGGCGCAGATTGGCGCAGAACCAAACGCTCCGTTCCGAAGAGGTGTCGGCGGTGCGGGGCAATATCTATTCGTCGGACAATGCGCTGCTGGCGGTTTCGGTGCCCATTTTCACCGTCCGCATGGATGTGCATCCGAGTGTGGTGTGCAACGACACTTTCTACAAATACCTGCGGCCTTTGTGCGATTCGTTGCACAAGATGTATCCCGCCGTTTCTTCGCAGTCGTTCCGCAACACCTTGTTGGAGGCCCGCAAAAAGAAGAAACGCAATTTATTGATTAAAAATAAAGTTACGTATTCCGAATTGGACAGGATGCGTCACTTCCCCATTTTTAACAAAGGTCAGTACCGGGGTGGTTTTGTGGTGGAGGAAAAGGAAAGACGCAGCCGTCCCAACGGTATTCTGGCGGCGCGCACCATAGGCTACTACAATGCCGAAAGCAAGACGGGCGTAGGTTTGGAACGCGCCTACAATAAGGAATTGCAGGGCATCAGCGGACACAGGCTCACCCAGCGGGTGGCGCAGGGCGTCTGGCGTCCCGTGTATAGTGCCGATGAGGTGAAGCCCGAGAACGGACAGGATTTGATCACCACACTCGACATCCGTATTCAGGACGTTACCGAAGCGGCTTTGCAGCGGTGCATGGAGGGGAACGAGGCGGAACACGGCTGTGCGGTGGTGATGGAGGTGAAGACGGGAAAGGTGGTGGCGATGGCCAACCTCACCAAGCAGGCCGACGGCACCTATGCCGAAAGTCAGAACTATGCGGTGGGCGAGGCGGTGGAGCCGGGCTCTATCTTCAAGTTGGCTTCCACAATAGCCATTTTGGAAGAAAGCAAGGAGGATGTGACGAAACGCATCGTGCCTACGGGCGAGATGAAGTTTTACAACCGTTGGATGAAAGACTCGCATAGGGGCGGGTGGGGCGATATTCCGTTTTCGGAGGCTTTCGAGAAGTCGTCGAATGTGGGTATTTCGTATTTGGCCAACGAGATTTTTCACGCCAACCAACAGAAGTTCGTGGACTATCTCTACAAGATGCGGCTCAACAAACCGCTCGGTGTGGAGATTCCGGGCGAGGGCGAGCCTTATATCAAGAACACGAAGGATAAGACCTGGTCGGGCGTTTCCTTGCCGTGGATGTCTATCGGCTACGAGGTGAAGGTGACGCCTTTGCAGATGCTCAACCTCTACAATGCCGTGGCCAACAACGGCAAGATGATGAAGCCGATGTTCGTGAGCGCTATCCGCAAGGGGAGCGAGACGGTGCGGGCGTTGGAACCGCAGGTGTTGGTGGAGAGCATCTGTTCCAAATCCACGCTGTCTATCGTGCAGAGGCTTTTGCAGGGCGTGGTGGAGAGCGGCACGGGTACGGTGTTGCAGAACCCGCTCTATAAGGTGGCCGCCAAGACGGGCACGGCGCAGATGAACTACGGCAAGGGGCAGAAGATAACCTACCGCGCTTCGATTGTGGGTTATTTCCCTGCCGAAAGTCCCCGCTATTCGTGCATCGTGATGATTACCTCTCCGCAAGGGGGGCGTTATTACGGCGGTTCGGTGGCGGGACCGGTGTTCAATGACATCGCACAGAAGATTTATGCCACGCTGATGCAGGGCGGTAGAGAGATTGCCGGGACCGGCGCGTACATGCCTTATCCGGCGGCAGGCTATGCGGCCGATATACAGGCGGTGCACAAGTACATGGGCGAGGGCGTTCCCGAGCTCGAGCCTACGGCTTTCGTGCGCAAGAACACGGCCACCGCACATGCGTCGGACGGGTTCAACGAAGTGATCATGGCCAAGGATGTGGTGCCCGATCTGCGGGGAATGGGCTTGCGCGACGCTTCGTTTCTGTTGGAACGTTGCGGGTTGAAGACGCGGGTATATGGAAAGGGTAGGGTGAAGCGGCAGGAGCCTGCCGCCGGAAGCCCCTGTGTGGCGGGTCAGACGGTGGTGATAGAATTAGGATAAATAGAAAAAACAGACGATGCAAGTAGCGGATTTGTTGAGTAAGGAATGCGGCGTGAAGCAGACCGTAGGGTCGTTACGGACCGAGATAGGCGCGCTTACGCAGGACTCCCGCAAAGTGGAGAAAGGCGGCGTGTTCTTTGCCGTGCGCGGCACCAGTGTCGACGGACACGCCTATATCGACACGGCGGTGCAGAAGGGCGCGGCTGCTGTCGTGTGCGAGGAACTTCCCCAACAGCTTTCGCCCGAGGTCTGCTATATCGAGGTGGCCGACAGCAGCCGCGCCCTCGGTTTCATGGCCTGCGCGTTCTACGGTCATCCCTCCCGTTCCCTCAAATTGGTGGGCATCACCGGCACCAACGGAAAAACCACCACCGTGACGCTTCTCTATCGTCTGATGCGTGCCCTCGGCTACGAAGCCGGCTTGCTCTCCACTATCGAGAACCGTATCGGCGACCGTGTGGTTCCCGCCACGCACACCACCGGCGACCCTCTCGAAATCAACGCCCTTCTGCGGCAAATGGTGGACGCGGGCTGTCAGTATGCCTTTATGGAAGTGAGTTCGCACGCCATTGTGCAGAACCGCATCGCCGGACTGGAATTCACGGGTGCCATTTTCAGCAATATCACCCGCGACCACTTGGACTATCACAAAACTTTCGACGCCTATATCAAGGCCAAGAAAGCCTTTTTCGATGCCCTCCCCGCCGAGGCTTTCGCGCTTACCAACGCCGACGACAAAAACGGTATGGTGATGTTGCAGAACACCGCCGCGCGCAAACTTACCTACTCCTTGCGGATGCCCGCCGATTTTTCGTGCAGGATTATCGAGGATTCCTTGCAGGGACTGCATTTGGAGATAGACCGCAAGGAGGTGTATATGCGCTTGGTGGGTCGGTTCAATGCCTATAACCTCACGGCCATTTACGCCACCGCCGTATGTCTCGGATTCGGTTCGGACGAGGTGTTGGCCGCGATGAGCTCGCTCGAAGAAGCCCCGGGCCGCTTCCAGACCATCACCTCCACCTCCTCCCAAAAAACAGGCGTGGTGGACTACGCCCACACGCCCGACGCTTTGGAAAATGTGCTCGACACGCTTTCCTCCCTTATCCTGCCCGAGCAGAATCTGATTTGCGTGGTGGGTTGCGGCGGAAACCGCGATGCCGGCAAACGTCCCCAAATGGCACGTATCGCCTGTCACTATGCGGGGAAGGTGATTTTCACCTCCGACAATCCCCGTTTCGAAGACCCGCAGGACATTCTCGACCAGATGCTCGCCGGTCTTTCTCCCGCGCAGAAAGAGCAGGTTTTGGTGCTGCCCGACCGCGAGCAGGCTATCAAGACCGCCTGTATGCTGGCGCAAGACAAGGATGTGATTCTGGTGGCGGGGAAAGGACACGAGCCTTATCAGGAAATCAAGGGCGTGAAGCATCACTTCGACGACAGGGAAGTGCTTGCCAAGTATTTAGGAAACCATAAACAGTAAGTAAATATGTTGTATTATTTATTCACTTACCTACACGAAAATTTCAATCTGCCGGGAGCGGGCGTATTCCAATACATCTCTTTCCGTGCTGCCGCGGCCATTGTGCTCTCGCTTTTCATCTCGATGGTGTGGGGCAAACGCATGATAGCCTTTTTGCGTCGCAAGCAGATAGGCGAAACCGTCCGCGACCTCGGTCTGCAAGGGCAGAAAGAGAAGGAGGGAACCCCCACTATGGGAGGACTTATCATCATCGTCTCTATCCTCATTCCCGTGCTGTTGCTCTGCAAACTCGACAACGTGTATGTGTGGCTTATGATGATCACCACCGTATGGCTCGGCATCATGGGTTTTATGGACGACTATATAAAGGTGTTCAAACACGATAAACACGGGCTCAAAGGCAAGTTCAAGGTAATAGGCCAGGTGGGGCTGGGGCTTTTGGTCGGTCTGGTGATGTGCTTTCACCCCGACATCACGGTTTCGCAGAGAAACGTGGCCGAAGTGTGTGTGGAGAACTACAATGTGCTCGACGCCGACCAGTATGAGGAAGCCGAAGAAACGCTGACGGCCGCCACCGAGAAATCGATGAAGACCACCATTCCTTTCGTCAAGAACAACGAACTCGACTATACCGCCATTATGGAAGCCCTCCATACGGGTTGGGGAAAATACACCTGGATTCTGTTTGTGTTGGTGGTGATTTTAGTCGTGACGGCGGTGTCGAACGGCTGCAACCTCACCGACGGCATCGACGGCCTGGCCACCGGCACGTCGGCCATTATCGGCGCCACCTTGGCCGTGCTCTCGTGGATTTCGGGAAACATCATCTTTTCCGACTATCTCAACATCATGTACATTCCGAATGTAGGCGAACTCACCATTTTCATCGCCGCTTTCGTGGGCGCCACCATAGGTTTCCTCTGGTACAACACCTATCCCGCCCGCATCTTTATGGGCGATACGGGAAGCCTTACCCTCGGCGGCATCATCGCCGTCTACGCCCTGCTTATCCGTAAGGAACTGCTTTTGCCCGTGCTTTGCGGAATCTTCTTGATGGAAAGCCTGTCGGTAATCATGCAGACCAGCTATTTCAAGTATACCAAAAAACGTTTCGGCGAGGGCAAGCGCATCTTCTTGATGTCGCCGCTGCATCATCACTATCAGAAGAAAGGCATTCCGGAACCCAAGATCGTGATGCGGTTCTTTATTGTGAGCATTCTTTTGGCCGTCATCACGTTGGTGACCTTGAAGCTCCGATAGACATATATAAACGATAAAAAGAAAACACGATATGAACGCAAAATTCAGTATTGAGACATTGGCCAAACAAGGCACCGTTTCCCGTTCGATGGCCGAATCGGTGGCCGCACATATCCGCGACTTGCGTAAGAAAGTGATACAGGAAAGTTTTCAGGATTTCCGTCAGGTGGATCATCGTCTGGAATTCGTGGCCAAGGTGCGGGGGGTGGAATACATCGACGACGCCAAGGCCAGCAACGTAAATTCCACATGGTTCGCTTTGGAGAACATGACCCGTCCCGTGGTGTGGATTGCCGGTGGAAAGACCGACGACATCGATTTCTCGTCCATGCGGAGTTTAGTGGGAAAGAAGGTGAAGCATATCGTTTGCTTGGGCAAGGACAACAGCGCTATCACGGCGACTTTCGGCGATGTGGTGTCGAATATCATTCAGACCGACACCATGCACCATGCCGTGCAGGCGGCCTATCTGTTGGCCGAGGAGGGCGATGTGGTGCTGCTTTCGCCGTCTTGCCCCAGCTTCGATTTGTTCGAAAGCTATCAGGACAAGGGTATGCAGTTTAAGCGTGCCGTTTGCGAATTGTAATTTTTTTTAGCGCGGAGCGATGAGAGAGATTGCCAAATTTGTGGGAAAGTACTTTAAAGGCGACAGCGGTATCTGGACCGTGATGGTCTTGCTTTCCCTTGTCTCGCTGGCGGCTATATACAGCGCCACGGGGCTTTTGGCATATCGTTACCACAGCGGACACGTAACCTATTATGCGTTGCGTCACGGCGGGCTTCTGTTGGTGAGCTGGGGGGTGATGTTCTGCTTTCACCGCATCAAATACACCCGTTTCGCCCGCCTTTCGGTGTTCGCCTATCCCATTGTCATCGTGTTGCTTGTCTACGCCCTCATGTTGGGCGAAATCAATGGAGCCAACCGTTGGGTGCGTATCCTGGGCTTTTCGTTCCAGCCCTCCGAATTCGCCAAGGTGGTGCTGGTGGCCTTCCTGTCGCGTCAGCTCACGATAAGGCAGAGCGTCATTGCCGAAAAAAGCACCTATTGGCGGTTGTTGCTCTTTGCGGTGCCCGTCATCCTGCTGATTTTTTTCGACAACCTTTCCACGGCGCTGCTGCTTACGCTCACTTGCTTTATTCTCATGGTGGTGGGTGGTGTTCCCAAAAAACGGCTGTGGGGCACGGTGGGCGCGGGATTGGCGGCGTTGGTGATTTTTGTGGGCATCCTTTTTCTGCCTCCCGAAAACAAACTTCCCGGCCGTTTTTCCACATGGAAACACCGTATCGAGAATTTTGCGGGTGCGGATACGAACCGGGACAACGACGCGAGCAACTATCAGGCCGACCAGGCCAAGATTGCCGTGGCCAACGGCAAGTTTCTCGGAAAAGGCCCCGGAAACAGTACCCAGCGCAACTTTCTGCCGCATCCCTATTCCGATTACGTCTATGCTTTGATTATCGAGGAATACGGCATGGCGGGAGGCTTGGTGATTTTGGTGCTTTACCTTTGGTTGTTGCGGCGGGGCATGAATATCGCCAAGCGGTGCAAAGGTCTGTTCGGGAGTTGTCTGGTAATGGGACTTACCTTTATGCTCACCTTGCAGGCGCTGGTGAACATGGGGGTGGCCGTGGGATTCTTTCCCGTCACGGGACAGCCTTTGCCGTTTGTGAGCATGGGAGGAACCTCGAGTTTGTTTACGGGTATGGCGTTGGGTATGATACAGAGCGTGGCCTCGGCGGTGAACGAGCAGGAAGAGCGCGAGGCGGAACAAACGAAATAAAGAAAATAAAGGGATATGGAAACGAATGAAAAACAGCCCTATCGGGTCATCATCAGCGGCGGCGGCACCGGCGGACATATTTTTCCCGCCATCGCCATCGCCAACGAACTCAAAAGCCGCGACACCGAAACCGAGATTCTGTTTGTGGGTGCCGAAAACCGCATGGAGATGAAGAAGGTGCCGGAAGCGGGATATGAGATCATCGGCCTGAACGTGGTGGGCTTGGACCGCAAACATCTGTGGAAGAACTTTTCCGTGCCGTTCAAGCTTTTGAAGGCTTTCCGCAAGACCCGCAGGATTGTCAAGGATTTTGCGCCCGATGTAGTGGTGGGTGTGGGCGGTTATGCCAGCGCGTCCACCCTCTATTCGGCGCAACGTCTGCATATCCCCACGCTCTTGCAGGAACAGAATTCCTATCCCGGGCTCACCAATAAGATTCTGGCCAAGAAAGCCGATGTGGTGTGTGTGGATTACGATGATATGGATGTGTTCTTTCCCAAAGAGAAAATCATCTGGACAGGCAATCCTATACGGCAGGATATTTCGGACATCAATACGAAGAAAGAAGAAGGGCTCGCTTTCTACAAACTCAAACCCGATATGCCCACGCTTTTGGTGATGGGGGGAAGTTTGGGCGCGCGCACTATCAATTCCGCCATGCAGCAATGGGTGGACGCCCTTTTGGAAAAAGGCTATCAGATTATCTGGCAGACCGGTACCTATTACTACCAACAGATGCTGCCCTATGCGGAGGGAAAGGAGAATCTTGTGATGCTCGACTTTATCCGTCGCGTGGATCTGGCCTATGCCGTGGCCGATGTGATTGTGTCGCGGGCGGGCGCCATTTCCATTTCCGAACTCTGCGTGGTGGGGAAACCCCTTATTCTAGTGCCTTCTCCCAACGTGGCCGAAGATCATCAGACCAAAAACGCCAGGGCATTGAGCTCGAAAAACGCCGCCGTGCTTCTTCCCGACGCGCGCGTGGTGGAAGATTTGGGCAAGGTGGTCATCGATTTGTTCTCGAACACGCGCCGTCGTGAACTGCTCGCGCAGAATATCTCGCGTCTGGGCACCACCTCGGCGGCCCGCAACATCGTGGACCAAGTGCTCAGACTGGCCGAAAAGGGGCGGAGCAACAAGCAGGAAAAAAACGAGCAGATATGAAAGCCGACCGTATCACACACCCGTATTTCTTGGGGATAGGTGGCATAGGCATGAGCGCCTTGGCCTTTCACTACTTGCAGCAAGGTTGCAAGGTGAGCGGCTACGACCGTGTCTGCACGCCGCTCACCAAGAGGCTGGAAGAAGCCGGTGCTGTGATTCACTACACCGAAGATCCCGCCTTGATTCCGCAGGATGTCTCGACGGTGATCTATACGCCCGCCATTCCCGCCGACCACGGCGAGTGGGAGAGCATCCGTCAGCGCGGCTTGCGTTGCTACAAGCGGGCGGAGATTTTAGGTGTATTGTGCCGTCTCTACCGTACCGTGGCCGTGGCCGGCACGCACGGCAAAACCACCACCTCCTCGCTCATCGCCTATCTGTTGCAGTCGAGCATAGGCTGCAACGCCATTCTCGGCGGCCTCTCCATCAATATGGGAGGCAACTACCACCACGATGCCAAGAGCCAGATTATGGTGACCGAGGCCGACGAATACGACCATTCGTTCTGGCAGCTCTATCCCTATTTCTCGGTGGTCACCTCCTGGGATCCCGACCACCTGGACGTGTACGGAACGTTGGAGAACATGCGGGCGGCCTACGTGCGTTTCATGCGGCAGTCCGACCGCTTCATCGCGGATTCGGCCTTGGACTTGCCCTTTCAGCCCCGTTTCTATTATGGTCTTGACAAAGACGGAAAAGCACGGGCCTATGCCGAGAACATCCGCGTGGAGAACGGCGCCTATATCTTTACTTATGTGGGGCCGCGCGGGCGCATCGAGAACCTCAGGATGGTGCTGCCGGGCCGTCACAATATAGAAAACGCGGTGGCCGCCATCAGCATCGCCCTCGAAATGGGTGTCGGACCGGCCAAGATACGCGCCCTGCTGCCGGGATTCAAAGGTGTGAAACGCCGTCTCGAATATTGCCACAAAGGCAACAAATGGCAATACTACGACGACTACGCGCATCACCCCGCCGAGATAGAAGCCAGCATCAGCGCCCTGCGCGAATGCTATCCCGATTATAGATTGGTGGTGATTTTCCAACCCCACCTCTATACGCGCACCCGCGATCTGTGCGATACGTTCGCCCTGAGCCTGGCCGAAGCCGACGAACTCTGCCTGGCCGACATCTATCCCGCCCGCGAACAACCGATAGAAGGGGTCACCTCGCGTCTTATCGGCGACAAGATTCAAGGCAAGGAAGTGAGCTATTGCAACTGCGAGGATATTCCCGCCTGGGTGGAGAAGCGCACGCAACGCGCCGACGGAAAATCGGGCCTGTTGTTCGTGACGATGGGCGCCGGCAATATCGACCGCAGCGTGGAACCCTTGATTCGTTTTTTTGATAAGGAAGATAAAGCGTAAGCAACGATGAAACGTGTTTTGGTGATAGCAGCCTTGTTTGTGGTGGTGGCCGTTTCGGTGGCCGCCTTCGTGCTTGCCGTGCGCCATGCCGAACACGTGCTTTCGCAAAAAGCCTGCAAGACGGTGAGCATCGACATCGACCGCGGAGGCAACATCGTCTATATGCAGGAACGCGACATAAAGAACTGGATGAGCTTGCACGGCATCACGCCGCAGAACACCCCGCTGATGCAGATAAACGCCTCCCATATAGAAACGGTGCTGCGGCAGAACCACTATGTGCGTGACGCACAGGTCTACGCCACGCCCGACGAGGTCCTGCATATCGCCGTGGAGCAACGCAATCCGGTTCTCAAAATCATCAACACGCGCCAACAGACCTTCCAGCTGGACGAAAACGGCGTGGAAATGCCCGTCAATCCCGACTACAAGGCACGTCTGCGCGTGGCCAGCGGCCATATCCCCCTTTCGCCCGCTTACGGAGCCGATGTGACACGGCTTTCCGACACCTCGCGCCGCGTCTTGCTCAAAAAACTGTTCGATATCCACGCCTACCTTTCCCAAGACCCTCTTTGGGATGCCCTTTTCGAGCAGATTTACGTGAACAGGAATCTCGAAATAGACCTGATTCCCAAAGTGGGCGGGCAGATTGTGGCGTTGGGAAAAATCGAGGACAAGAACGACCTCGCGCAAAAGATGTTCCGCCTGCGGCTTTTTTACGAAAACGCCATGAAAGGGCAGGACTGGCAGCGCTATTCCGTATTGGATTTGCGTTATAAGAATCAGGTGGTGGCCACGCGTCGCCCCGGATATAATCCATGAAGAACGATAAAATTAAAAACGAAAGAATATGGAAGAAGAAGTTGATGTTGTGGTGGGCCTTGATATAGGTACTACCAAGATTGTGGCCGTTGTGGGTTGCCGCGACCAGGCCACGGGAAAAATCAAGATTCTCGGATACGGGAAGACCGAGTCCACGGGCGTGGTGCGCGGCGCGGTGATGAACATCACCAAGACCGCCGAAGCGGTGAAACGTGCCGTGGAACAGGCCTCGGACAACGCGAATGTGGATATATGCGAGGTGTATGTGGGCATTGCCGGACAGCACATCGAAAGCTTCATTCAGTCCAACAGCTTTGTGCGCGCCAACAGCGAGGAAGTGGTGACCCGTGCCGAAATCGAGAAGTTGAAGCAGGAGGCGAGCAAAGGCAGGGTGGATCCCGGCAAGAAAATCATTCACGTCGTGCCGCAGACCTTTACCGTAGACGGAGTTTCGGGTTTCCGCGAAGACGAGTTCGAAGGCATGACGGGTTCGAATGTGGAGGTGAACTACAATATCATTACCGCCGACTCGCTGGCCATGCGCAACATTCAGAAGAGTGTGGAGACGGCGGGGCTCGAAATCAAGGGCTTCATCCTCGAACCTTTGGTGTCGGCCGAAGCGGTTCTGGACAGCACCGACAAAGACGCGGGCGTGGTGTTGGTGGATATAGGCGGCGGCACCACCGACGTGGCCATTTTCGGCAACGGCGTGCTGCGGCATACGGCGGTGATTCCCTTGGCGGGCAACCTTATCACCTCCGACATCCAACGCGCCTGCACCATTATGCAACGGCAGGCCGAAGCGCTCAAGACACGTTTCGGTTCGGCGCTTCCCAGCGAGGAAAGCGAGGAGAAGATCGTCACCATTCCCGCCATAAACGGCAAGAGCGTGCGCGAAATCTCGCTCAAACAATTGGCTACGATTATCAAAGGCCGTGTGGACGAAATCTTCGGACAGGTGAGCTATGAGGTGGGCAACTGCAACCTCGATACCGACCAGTTCATCGGCGGGGTGGTGCTGACCGGCGGCGGTTCCAAGATGAAGCATATCGACACCGTCTGCGAATACATCACCCAACTCGACACGCGTCTGGCCTGCCCCAACAAGCATCTTTCGCCCGATTCGCCCAAAGATCTCAACGACCCCATTTTCGCCACGGCGGTGGGTCTGGTGATTTACGGCGTGCGCAGCGAGGAGGA
>CAZEOJ010000013.1:0-2312 GCA_964513825.1 uncultured Bacteroidaceae bacterium | reverse complement strand
CCATTTTCGCCACGGCGGTGGGTCTGGTGATTTACGGCGTGCGCAGCGAGGAGGAGAACAACCTTATCCATGTGCCTTTGACCACGCAGGCTTCGGAAGAGAAAGAACCCGTAGAGGAGGATGTTCCGGAAGAAACTCCTGTTGCGGCAATGCCCGAAGCAGGACAGGAAGCGCCCGCTCCCGCCGCCCCTCAACCGCGTTCCAAAAGGCCCTGGTGGAGAGGCAGTGACGGCAGTTTCTTCGGCATGGGCAAGTTGGGCGACTATATCGTACATGCCTTGGAC
The DNA here is from genome assembly GCA_964513825.1 of uncultured Bacteroidaceae bacterium. Classification (GTDB taxonomy): domain Bacteria; phylum Bacteroidota; class Bacteroidia; order Bacteroidales; family P3; genus Pullibacteroides. Next base: position 2,028 of record CAZEOJ010000013.1, on the reverse strand, counting down.
GATGATGTGCAATAACTTCGCGAAATGAACAGGCCACCGTTTATAAATAGGTGCCGCGGTCTGGCGGCGGACGGCGGCCGTTCCTTAATTTTGAAGATTGCTAGAAATATTGTTTGACATGGAAGAATTGATGAATCAGAACCACGAAGGGGAGTTTTTGAATTTTGTGCTTCCCAAGAACCAATCCTCCTATATCAAAGTGATGGGAGTGGGCGGCGGCGGCAGCAATGCGGTGAACCACATGTTCCAGCAGGGTATCAAGGATGTGGATTTCCTTATCTGCAACACCGATGCGCAGGCCTTGGAAGCCAGCCCCGTTCCCAATAAGATACAGTTGGGAAAAGGGTTGGGAGCCGGCAACGTGCCTCAGGTGGCGCGCGACGCGGCCGTGGAGAAACACGACGAAATAAAGGAGGCTCTTTCCGGTACCAAGATGCTCTTCCTCACTGCGGGAATGGGCGGCGGAACCGGCACGGGCGCCACGCCCGTAGTGGCTTCGATTGCCAAGGAAATCGAACTGGTGGGCGATGAGGTCACCAAAATCCTCACGGTGGCTATCGTCACCATGCCGTTCAGTTTCGAGGGCCGCAAGCGCGTGGAACAGGCGCGGGCGGGTGTTTCCGAATTGCGCAAGATCGTCGATTCCATTCTTATCATCAACAACGACCAACTGCGTCAGTTCGGCAAGATGAGCCTGAAAGAAGCCTTTGCCAAAGCCGATGACATCCTGACCACCGCGGCCAAAGGCATTTCCGAAATCATCACGGTCACTTCCTACGTGCAGATAGACTTTAAGGATGTGAACACGGTGATGCAGAACAGTGGCGCCGCTATCATGGGGTATGGCTCGGCCGCGGGCGAGAACCGCGCCAAGGAAGCTATCGAAGCGGCCATGAATTCGCCTCTGCTCAACGACAACAGCATCAAGGGCTCCAAGAACGTATTGCTCTATTTCAGCTATGGTCCGGACGCGCAATTGAATATGGACGAAATCGATGTGGTTACCAAGTCGATTGCGCAGCGCACCGAGACCGAAGCCGATATGATCTGGGGTGCGGGCGAGGATCCTGCGGCGGGCGAGAACCTCAACATCACCTTGATTGCGACAGGTTTCGAAGAGAAGAAAGTGATGGGCATCCGCGAGAAGACTATCATCAATCTCAACGAGAAACCCTCTTTCACCGCTCCTGTCATCGCTCCGGCACCTGTGGCCGCTCCCGTTGTTTCCGTTGTCGAGACCAAACAACCCGAAGCGAGAGATTCCGAGAAAAGAGAGGTGGTGGGTGTGTTGAGTTTTGACGGAGAAGTTTCTTCCGCACCGGTCAGCGAACCCTCCGCGCAGGTGAGCGAACTCAAAATGGCTGCCGCCGAGGCGCCGGCTATGGTGTCGGAACCCGCTGTGGCCGAAGATCCTCTTATCGAGGAGGTGAAGGCCGAATCGGAGAAGTGGATGAACGACATTGATATTTTTGCCAACGTGGAGGCCATTTCCGCAGAAGAAAAGGTTTCCGTGGCGGAAGAGACCGCCGAGGCAACGACGATGACCGCGCAGGAACAGCCCGAAACCGTGGAAGCCGAAGAAGCGTTTACGCTGGAAATCCACACGGAGGCGAAAAAGGAAATGGGTTCCGAAACGACCCAAAAAGAAACCCTGACCGCGGTTATGGAGGCTCCCGAACAGGTGCAGCCCACCAATATAATTAAGGAACGCTATGCGGCCACCGCCGAGCGGATGATGCACCTGCGTCAGATGTCGCAGAAAATCAAGACCCAACAAGGTCTGCACGAAATAGAATCCATACCCGCCTACCAACGGCAGAACCTGGATTTGATACCGGTGGTGCCCTCGGATGTATCGGAAGTAAGCACGACCAGCATCGGCAGGGACGGCAGCCTGTTTTCGTCCAATCCTCCGTTCCTGACGGACAAGGCCGACTAAACTGTGTAAATCAAGGCCACGGCGGAGGCGGAGGCGCCTTCCTCACGGCCTTCGAACCCCATTCTTTCGGTGGTGGTGGCCTTGATTGA
>CAZEOJ010000012.1:4211-21585 GCA_964513825.1 uncultured Bacteroidaceae bacterium | reverse complement strand
AAAACCAGGAAACGCCGGTTTCCCGACAGGAAGAAGAAAAAGTGAATCTGAACCAGTTGGAGCAGATTGCTGCCCGACAGCGGGAAGAGGCCGAAGAAGCGGCCGAAGAGAAAGAAAGTGGAGAATCGCATCAGGATGCGCAGAGCGAACCGAAAACCGATGTTCCGAAAGAGCTGAGCGAAGACGAAATCAGCGAGCTTTCGGCCTTGGAACGCAAGGAGTTGGTGGAGCGGTTGGAGAAGCTTTTCGCGGAGGGGCTGTTGGAGGATTCCAAGAACATGGTGGCTTTGTTGCGCATCAAGTATAAGGAAAAGACCGGGGTGGAGCGCAAGCAGGCTTTGGACAAGTTTGTGGAGGAGGGAGGCGACAAGGCCGACTTCAAGTTCGAGGACGAGCTTGAACAACGCTTTGACGCGGTGGGTCGCAAGATTCGCGAATACCACAAGAAGAAGCGCGAGGATCTGGAACGCCTTATGGCGGAGAACCTCAAAAAGAAACAGGCCTTGCTGGAAGAACTGAAAGGATTGATCGAGGAGGACAAGCCGCTCAAACAGACCTACGACGCGTTTAACCGTCTTACCGAGACGTGGAAGGAAATCAAGCCTATTGCCCGCGCCGAATCGAACAACCTTTGGCAGAGCTACCATTTCCTGGTGGAGAAATTCTTTGAGAAGGTGCGCATAAACAACGAGTTGCGCGACCTCGACTACAAGAAGAACCTGGAAGCCAAGTTGCAGTTGTGCGAGGAGGCCGAGAGCCTGATGCTGGAGGAGTCGATTGCCAAGGTGTCGCGCAGTCTTCATGCCTTGCACGACCGTTGGAAAGAAATCGGACCGGTGGTGGCCGAGAAGAAGGACGAGATTTGGGAGAGGTTCAAGGCCGCTTCGGATGCCATTTTGCAGAAGCGCAAGGAGTATTATGACAAGATGCAGGCGGAGATGGAGAAGAATCTCCTGGCCAAGAAGGCGCTTTGCGAGAAGGCGGAGGCTTTGCTTGCCGAGAGCGAGCGCGGCGCCAAGCAGTGGAACGAGGCTTCGACGCAGGTGGACGAGCTGATGAAGCTCTGGAAGAGCATAGGCCGCGCGCCCCAAAGCGAGAACGATGCCATTTGGGAGAGGTTCCGCAGCAGCCTGAATGCGTTTTTTGAGGCGAAGAACGAGTTTTTCGACAAGAAACGCGACGAGCAGAACAACAATTACAACCTCAAGGTAGACTTATGTGTCAAGGCCGAGAATATCGCCGAACAGCGGACCGACTTCAAGGCAGCCACGGCCGACATACTTAAATTGCAGCAGCAGTGGAAAGAAGTGGGACCGGTGCCGCATCGTCTTTCCGACAAGATTTGGAAACGTTTCCGCACCGCCTGCGATACGTTCTTTCAACGCAAGGCCGAGTATTTCGAACAGATGCGCGGCAGTCAGGACGCCAACAAGACCGCCAAGGAAGCCTTGATAGAAGAAGCGAAGAAGATTGTGGTGGAGGGCAAGGATTCGTTGATGACGGCGGTGAAGGATTTGCAGCGCCGTTGGACGGAGATAGGCCATGTGCCCATGAAGGACAAAGAGCGGCTGTATGCCGATTTCCGCGCGGCGATAGACGAGAAGTTCAAGGCTTTGGGCGAGAAGGTTCCGAGTCGAGCCGTGCGCGATTTCGCGGGCATAGAGACCGCCGAGGACGCGGCGAAGATGAGCGGCCGCGAGGTGTCGGATCTGCGGAACCGGATTCAGAAAATCCACAACGACATCACGCTTTGGGAAAACAACATGGGCTTTATCTCCAAGTCGAAGAGTTCGGATGTGCTGCGGCGTGAGTTCGAGAAGAAAATCGAACATGCGCGCCAGGATCTGGCTTTGTTGGAAGCCAAGTTGAAATTGGTGAAGCAGGGCAAGGAATGAGAATAGACATCATCAGCCTTTTTCCCGAGATGTTCGCGGGGTTTCTGGAATCCTCCATACCTCTGCGCGCCCGGAAAAAAGGCTTTCTTGATTTGCAGTTGCACAATCTGCGCGATTACAGCACCAACCGCTACAAGTCGGTGGACGACTACCCTTACGGGGGCGGTGCGGGTATGGTGATAGGCATCGAGCCGGTGGACAGGTGCATTTCGGCCTTGAAAGCCGAGCGCGATTACGATGAGGTGATCTTTACCTCGCCCGACGCGCCGGTGCTTGACCAACCCACGGCCAACACGCTTTCCCTTTGCCGGAATATCATCCTTCTTTGCGGGCATTATAAAGGGGTGGACGAGAGGATTCGCGAGCATCTTATCACGCGCGAGATTTCGATAGGAGACTATGTGCTTTCGGGCGGCGAACTGGCGGCGGCGGTGATAACCGACGCCGTGGTGCGGCTGATTCCGGGCGTGTTGAACGATGAGACGTCGGCGCTGAGCGATTCGTTTCAGAACGGCTTGCTTTCGCCGCCCGTCTATACGCGTCCTCCCGAATACAAGGGTTGGAAAGTGCCCGAGGTGCTGTTGGGCGGCAACGACCGTCTTAAAGAGCAATGGCGCTACGAACAGGCGTTGGCGCGCACCCGCGAACGCCGTCCCTCGTTGTTGGGCGATAACGGCTAAACCCGTATCTTCTCGCGGTTCATCGCCCGGTTCAAATCTTTTTCCTTGATGGATTCGCGCTTGTCGTAGAGTTTCTTGCCGCGCGCGAGGGCGATTTCCAGTTTGGCGCGGCCGTTTTCGTCGATAAACAGACGCACGGGAATGATCGTGAAACCTTTTTCCTTGACCTTACTTTGCAGTTTGTGCAGCTCGCGCTTGTTGAGAAGCAGTTTGCGCTCGCGGCGTGCCAGGTGGTTGTAGGCCGAACCGTGGCTGTATTCGGCGATATGCATGTTGCGCACGAAAAGTTCGTTTCCGTTTACGCCGCCGAAAGCGCAGAATGCCTCGTTGATACTTGCCTTGCTCTCGCGCAACGACTTGATTTCCGTGCCGAAAAGCACAATGCCCGCCGTATAGCGGTCTACCAGGAAGAACTGGAATTCCGCTTTCTTGTTCTTGATGACGATGTCCGATTTAAGGCGGGGCATAAGGCTATGTATTGAAAGATAACGGGATTATTCGGCAAATCCAGTGATAATCCGCTTGGCCTGTTCCAGTTTCTTCTGCAACAGATTGTCGTCTGTCGCCTCCATAATCAGGCGCAGGTAGGGTTCGGTGTTCGAGGGACGGATGTTGAACCACCAATCCTTGAACTCGATGCGGTAGCCGTCGAAATCGTAGAAAGCCGTGGGCTTCTCTTCGGCGCAGAAGAATTCCCGTACCGCTTCCATAGCCTCTTTCTTGCGTTCCAGCTTGAAATTCACCTCGCCCGAATTGGCGAAGGTCGCAATCGAATCGATCACCTCCGATACCTTTTTACCTTCTTTCTTATAGCGGCCGAAGATGCCGAGAAGGATGCTGCATGCCATCAGGCCCGAGTCGGAATAATTGAAGTCGCGGAAATAGTAATGCCCCGCCAGTTCCCCGCCGTAGATGCCGTCTATCTCGCGCAGCTTGAGCGCGGCATAGGCGCGACCCACCCGCCACATGTCCATTTCGGAGCCGTATTTCTCCACATAGACACGCACGGCTTTCGAGGTGCGGATATCCTGCAATACCTTTCCTTTCAAACCTTTTTCTTTCAGGAAATAATCGCCCAACACGGCAATCATCAGGTCGGGGGAGATGAAGCGCGACTTTTCGTCCACGAACATCACCCGGTCGGCATCTCCGTCGAAAATCACGCCTATATCGGCTTTGGTCTCCTGCACCAGACGGCAGATGTCCCTGATGTTTTCGGGTTCGAGCGGATTGGCTTCGTGATTGGGAAAAGTGCCGTCCAACTCATCATACATATAGACGGGTTTGTCGCCCAAGAGGTCGTGAATGAAAATCGAACTCATGCCGTTGCTGCAATCCACGGCGATTTTGAGCAGATCGGCATCGGGGCTCACCCATTTTCTCTGAAAGGTGAGGTATTCGGCCTTCTTGTCGAACGCCACGGTCTTGCCCTTTTCGGAGGCCGGCAGCACCACTCTTTCGTTGAGCCAGCGTTCCAACTGTCCCAATCCCGTGTCGAAACCCACGGGAAGCGCGTTCTCGCGCGAAATCTTGAGTCCGTTGTATTCCTTGGGATTGTGCGAGGCGGTAATCATGACCGACGCCTTGAAACCGAACTCGGCGGTGGCCCAATAGACCATAGGCGTGGTGCTGATGCCCAAGTCGTAGACATCGGCGCCGGCGTCTTCGATGCCCTTGCTCAGATAGGCGAAGATTTCGGGCGAGGATTCCCGCACGTCGCGACCTACCAACACTTTCTTGGTGTTGAGCAGTTCGGGCAGGAAGAACCCGATCTTATACACATCGTCTTTGTTGAAGTCGCGGTTGTAGACGCCGCGGATGTCGTAGGCTTTAAAGGCTCCCATAGCGTTATTTCATTTTAATCGTGAATGCGAAGATACATCAAAGACAGCACTCCGCCATTTCTTCGTGTTTTTCGCCCGTGGTGTCGGGGGCCGTGTCTTCCGAAGCCGCAGGGCTTTCGGCCGCCGCCGGCGACGGGATTTCCGATACCGTAAGCGTGAGTTTGTCCTCGCCTTCCTTATAGTCCACCACGATGTGCTTGCCGTCGGGATTCATGCCGCGCAACATGCCTTCGGCCAATTCGTCCTGCACGTAGTGTTCGATGCAGCGGCGCAGGGGACGCGCGCCCAGTTCGGGTTCCCAACCTTTTTCCATCAAGAAATTCTTGGCGTTTTCGGTAAGCTCCATTTCGGCGTTCATCTTCTTCATGCGCCCGATAAGCTTGGCGAATTCAGTGTCGATGATTTTGAAGATGTCGGTCTTTTCCAAACTCCGGAACATCACGATCTCGTCGATACGGTTCAGGAATTCGGGAGCGAAGTGTTTTTTGAGCGCCTTGTCGATGACCGCCCGCGCCGCCTCGCCTTTGGAGGCTTCCTTGGCCGAGGTGGAGAAGCCTATGCCGGTTCCGAAATCGTGCAGCTGCCGCGAGCCGAGGTTGGAGGTCATGACGATGATCGTGTTCTTGAAATCCACCTTCCGTCCCAGACCGTCGGTGAGCTGGCCGTCGTCGAGCACCTGCAGCAGCAGGTTGAAGATGTCGGGATGCGCCTTCTCGATTTCGTCGAAGAGCACGATGGAGTAGGGCTTGCGCCGCACCTTCTCGGTAAGCTGGCCGCCGTCCTCATAGCCCACGTAGCCGGGAGGCGAGCCGATAAGGCGCGACACATCGAATTTCTCCATATACTCGCTCATGTCGATGCGGATAAGCGCGTTCTCGTTGTGGAAAAGCGCCTCGGCCAACGACTTGGTGAGGTGGGTCTTGCCCACGCCCGTAGGCCCTAAGAAGATGAAACTTCCGATAGGACGCGAGGGGTCTTTCAAGCCCGTGCGGTTGCGGCGGATGGAACGTACGATTTTGGCGATGGCCTCGTCCTGTCCGATGACTTTGGCGCGCAACACATCTTCCATTTGCAGCAGCTGTTCGCTTTCGTTCTGCGCCACTTTCTGAATGGGCACGCCCGACATCATCGCAATCACCTCGGTGACAATCTCTTCGTCTACCGTGGGGCGGTTCTCCTCCAGATGCTTTTTCCAACCGGCCAGCGCGTCCTGAAGCTGTTTCTCCACCTCGCCCACTTTCTGCCGCAGGTTGGAGGCTTCTTCAAAACGCTGGTCCTTGAGCGCGTCCATCATCGCCTTCTTGCTTTCGGTCAGTTCTGTTTCGAGGGCTTCGAGTTCGGAAGGCATACCTTTTTCGAGCAGATGCACCTTGGCGCCGGCTTCGTCGAGCGCGTCGATGGCCTTGTCGGGCAACACGCGGTCGGTGATGTAGCGGTCGGTGAGTTCCACGCAGGCTTTGAGCGCTTCTTCGCTATAACGCACCAGATGGTGGTCTTCGTAACGTCCTTTGATATTATGCAGGATTTCGAGCGTCTCGGCGGGGGTGGTGGCTTCCACCAGCACTTTCTGAAAACGGCGTTCCAACGCTCCGTCCTTTTCGATGCTCTGCCGGAACTCGTCCAAGGTGGTGGCGCCGATGCACTGGATTTCGCCCCGCGCCAGGGCGGGTTTGAACATATTGGAGGCGTCGAGGGCGCCGGCGGTGTTGCCCGCTCCCACCATAGTGTGGATTTCGTCTATAAAGACAATCACTTCCGGATGCTTCTGCAGTTCGGTGATGATGGCCTTCATCCTTTCCTCGAACTGTCCGCGGTATTTGGTGCCCGCCACAATCGAGGCGATGTCGAGGGTAAGCACCCGCTTGTCTTTGAGCAGACGGGGCACTTTGTTCTCGGCGATGCGTTGCGCCAGGCCTTCGGCGATGGCCGATTTCCCCACGCCGGGGTCGCCTATCAGAATGGGATTGTTCTTTTTGCGGCGGGTGAGAATCTGCGTGATGCGGTCGAGTTCTTTCTCGCGGCCCACCACGGGGTCCAAAAGCTTCTCGCGGGCGGCTTTGGTGAGGTCGCGGCCGAAATTATCCAGCACGGGCGTGTCCGACTTTCCCGACGAAGCCTTGGGCGTGTCGGCGCTCGCTGCGTTGTCTTTGTTGTCCTTAGGTTTGCGGTCGGCATCGTTCTCTCCGTATTCGTGCATGTCGATGTCCTCTTCGGAGGCCACGGGCCGCGAGGCTTTGTCCACCGTCACCGACCCTTTCAGAAAGTCGTTGGTCTTCTCGTAGGTGATGCCGGCCTGATTGAGCAGGGCCGACACCTGCGTGGATTCGTCTTTGAGAATGGCTAAGAGCGCGTGTTCGGGTTCCACCTGCGCCTGTTTGAGCCGCAGGCTTTCCAAAAACATCACCTTTACCATTTGATCCACCTGCTTGCCCACGGGAATGGGATTGTCCTTGTCGGTCGATTCCTTGAAATCGCGTCCGGCGGGTTCCACGCTTCTTTCGATGTCTTTTTTGAGCCCCGCGGGGTCTATGCCGAAATGCCGGAGGGCGGCCACGGCCTTGTTGTCGGCCTGCCGGAGCATACCCAGCACCACGTGTTCGAGCCCCACTTGCTTGTTACCCATGCGCATGGCCTCTTCCGTGCTGTAGTTGAGTATGGTTTTGAGTTTGTCCGATATGTTGATTTCCATAATGTTCCTTTCCTTTTGGGTTGGGAACGGGTGCAAACAATATGCCAACGCTCCCGAGAAAAGCAAAATTTTGCGAAAGTAGCGATAAAAAACGCTCGGGCGGGAGAACTTCGGGTGATTTTCTGACAGAGGCCTGTTAAAAAGGCAGGTTTTTTATAAAATGTTAATATTTTGTCGCTTATATTGTGAAAAGAGTGTTTATAAAAACGCCTGCGTCACCTTTGTATTTTCGGCAAAAAACACTAATTTCGTATGCTTTGTAAGAAATATATAAGCAATAGAAATACAGTAAGTTAATATCTATGGAAGAAGTAAAGGAAGAAATGGGGGGGCACGGCAGGATCGTGCCCGTAGAGATTGACCAACAGATGAAATCGGCTTATATCGACTATTCGATGTCGGTGATTGTGGCGCGTGCCTTGCCCGATGTCCGTGACGGTATGAAGCCGGTGCATCGGCGTATCCTCTACGCGATGAACGAGGCGGGAATCACTTCCACGGTGCCTTACAAGAAGTCGGCGCGTATCGTGGGCGATGTGCTGGGTAAGTATCACCCGCACGGCGACAGCTCCATCTACGGGGCGTTGGTGCGTATGGCGCAGGATTGGTCCATGCGCTATCCTTTGGTGAACGGACAGGGTAACTTCGGCTCCATCGACCAAGACCCGCCCGCGGCCATGCGTTATACCGAGGCCAGGATGCAGAAGCTGGCCGAGGCTTTGTTGGAGGATATAGACGAAGATACGGTGGATATGCAGCTTACCTTCGACGACACCAATAAGGAACCTGTGGTGTTGCCCACCCGCATCCCCAACCTGTTGGTGAACGGTTCGCAAGGTATCGCCGTAGGTATGGCCACCAACATGGCCCCGCACAATCTCTCGGAGGTGTGCGACGGCATCGTGGCCTATATCGACAATAAGGACATCACGGTGGACGAACTCATGGAGTATGTCAAGGCGCCCGACTTCCCCACGGGCGGCGTGATTTACGGCTACGACGGCGTGAGGGAGGCCTTCCGCACCGGTACGGGGCGGGTGGTGATGCGCGGGGAAGCCAATATCGAGACCACGGCTTCGGGTCGCAACCAGATTATCGTCACCTCCATTCCCTATATGGTCAACAAGGCCGAAATGGTGAAGCGTATCGCCGATCTGGTCAACGAGAAACGTCTCGACGGCATTGTCGACATACGCGACGAATCGAGCCGCAACGGTATCCGTGTGGTGTTCGACCTGCGTAACGACGCCGTGCCGAATGTGGTGCTCAACAAGCTCTATCAGCTTTCGGCCCTGCAATCCTCGTTCAGCGTCAACAATATCGCGCTCGACCACGGCAAACCCTGTCTGCTCAACCTCAAGGATCTGATCCGGGCTTTTGTGGACCACCGCCACGAAGTGGTGATGCGCCGTACCAAATTCCGTCTGGCCAAAGCCGAGGAACGCGCCCATATCCTGCAAGGTCTGCTCAAGGCGTTGGACATCATGGACGAAATCATCGCCGTGATACGGGGCTCCAAGACCATCGACGAAGCCAAGCAGGAACTTGTGCGCCGCTTCGAATTCAGCGAAGCGCAGGCCAAGGCCATCGTCGAGATGCGTCTGGGACAGTTGACGGGCTTGGAACGCGAACGTCTCCAAAAAGAATACGACGAACTGCAAAGGGCTATCGAGGAATATCACGAACTCTTGGCGCACGAATCCAAGCGTATGGAACTGATCAAGAAGGAAACCCTCGAAATCAAGGAGAAATTCGGCGACGCCCGCCGTTCGCGCATCGTCTACGATTCGGTGGATTTCAATATCGAGGACACCATTCCCGACGAGGACATGGTCATCACCATTTCCCACTTGGGCTACATCAAACGTACCCGTCTGGCCGAATACCGCCGTCAGAACCGCGGCGGCAAGGGCATCAAGGGTTCGGATGTGCGCAGCGAGGATTTTGTGGAGCACCTGTTCGTGGCTTCGATGCACAATTATATGTTGTTCTTTACCGAACAGGGCAAGTGTTTCTGGATGCGCGTGTTCGACATTCCCGAGGGCTCGCGCCAATCCAAGGGCCGCGCCATGCAGAATGTGCTCAACATCGCCGCCGACGACAAGGTGAAGGCCTACATCAACGTCAAGAACCTCAAGGACGAGGAGTATATCAACAATAACTACATCGTGCTCTGCACCAAGAAGGGCATCATCAAGAAAACCTCGCTGGAAGCCTATTCCCGCCCGCGTCAGAACGGTATCATCGCCGTGACGGTGCGCGAGGGCGACCAGTTGCTCGAAGCGCGTCTCACCACGGGCTCTTCGGTTATCCTGATGGCGCTGCGCTCGGGCAAGGCCATCCGCTTCCCCGAATCGAAAGTGCGTCCTATGGGGCGCGGGGCTTCGGGTGTGCGCGGCATCACGTTGGCGAGCGAGCAAGATGAAGTGGTGGGCATGATTTGCGTGGATTCGCCCGAAACCGATGTGCTGGTGGTTTCCGAAAAGGGCTTCGGAAAACGTTCGGCCTTGGAAGACTACCGCGAGACCAACCGTGGCGGCAAGGGTGTGAAGACGATAAACATCACCGACAAGACGGGGGCGTTGATTGCGATCAAGGACGTCACCGATATGGACGACCTGATGATCATCAACAAATCGGGCATCACCCTGCGTATGGCGGTGAAGGACCTGCGCGTGGTGGGACGTGCCACCCAGGGTGTCAAGCTCATCGACCTCAAGGGCAAGGACTTTATCGCGTCGGTGGCCAAGGTGGCCATGGACGAAGAAGACGATATGGACGCCGAGGGCATCGAAGACGGTGCCGCCGAAGGTGTTGACGGCAACAGCTCCGAAACGGAGGCGTAGTCCATAGACCGAAAGAAATTATAACTCGAAAAAAATACGATTATGAAAAACAGAATTTTGGTTCTCGCTTTGGCTCTGGCTTGCTTTACGGGTGTCGGTATGGCGCAGGTGAAGTCGCTCAAGAGCGCCAAACGTTTCCTGCAACAGGAAAAATATTCGGATGCCGTGGCTTTGATTGAGAAAGTGGTGGTGGATCCCGAAACGGCCGATATGCTCGATGCCTGGGTGACCCGCGGCAAAATCTATCTGGCTATCTCGCGCAACCCCCTCATGCTACGCGATTATCCCACGGCGGCCGATATGAGCAAGGAATCGTATGAGAAAGCGTTTCAGATCGACCCCTCCGACAAGAACGTCTTTCTGTTGCGCAACGATATCAACGGCCTGGCCAATGTGTTCTATGACAATGGCGCGCGCAGATACGAGGAAAGGAATTTCGCCCTGGCCGCGGAAGAATTCGAGAAGTCGTTTCAGGTGAGCCAAATGGAAGGTGTCTACGACACCAACTGCGCCTTCAACATCGCCCTCTGCGCCTCCAACGCCGGCGTATTGGACAAGGCTATCGAATACTACAAGGCCTTGGTGGACGCGGGCGCACCGCTTTCGGGTGCCTATGTGGGGCTGGCCGACGCCTATTTCCGCAACGACCAGAAAGAAGAAGCCTCGGCGGTGATTGAAAATGCCGTGAGCCTGTTCCCCGACGACCGCAACATCTACATCAACGCCTCTTCGGTATATCTGCGCATGGGTGCCAACGAAAAGGCTTCCGAACTGCTCAACACCGCGCTGGAAAAATGGAGTGACGACGCGCCTTTCCAACTGTTCATCGGCATCGCCTACGAGAATGACGGCAAGTATGCCGAAGCCGAGGCCGCCTATCTCAAAGCTCTGGAACTGAATCCCGACTATGCCGAAGCCATCTACAACACCGGCGCTTTCTATGTAAATCAAGGTATCCGTCTCAAAGACGAGGCCAACGCCCTGCCTTTGGAGGAGGAAACCAAATACGCCGAACTCGAGGCTGCGGCCAAGGAGATGTTCAACAAGTCCATCCCTTATCTGCAGAAAGTGTTGGAAGCCCAGCCGCAGAACGTGAACGTGATGATGACGCTCCGCGATGTGTATATGCAGTTGGGGCAGTCTGCCGCCGCCAAGGAATGGGGCGATAAGGTAAAGGAATTGCAGGGCGAGTAAGAGTTGCAACCGTGAATCCTGAAAGCCCGTGCGAGATTCCTTCTTGTGCGGGCTTTCCCTTATGAACGCGAACGCATGAGCCAAAACAATAAATCGGTTTCTTTCTGGGGACTGCTCGTCTTGTTCTTTGCCTTGGGTCTCTGGGTGGGTATCGTGATGATGCAGAGGCGGATTTCCCATATCCGACCCGCTTTGGCGCGCCCGGTCGTTTCCGGCGGGCAGGAGAACAAACTGGGTGCGGTGATGGAGTTTATCGAGAACAACTATGTCGATACAATCAATGAGGAAAAGGTGACCCAAGTGGGGCTGGACGCGGTACTGCACAGTCTCGACCCGCATTCGGCCTATCTGCCCGCGCAGGATTTCGAGAAGGCCGAGGAGGAGATACAGAGCAACTTTCAGGGCATAGGCGTGCAGTTCCGCATGATAGACGACACCGTCACCGTAATCATGCCTATCAGCGGCGGGCCGTCGGAAAAGGCGGGCGTGCTGCCCGGAGACCGCATCATCGTGGCCGGAAACGACACCCTTTCGGGAAAGAAGATGTCGACGGACAACGTGATGAAGAAGCTCAAGGGGCCCAAGGGAACCCGTGTGCGCCTGGGCCTGCAACGTGCGCAGACCGAGGGGCTGGTGTGGGTGGAGGTGAGGCGGGACGTGATACCTACGTATAGCGTGGACGCGGCCTTTGTGGTGGAGCCGGGACTGGGTTATATAAAGGTGAGCCGGTTCGCCGTCAACACGGCCAAGGAATTCGAGAAGGCCGTGCGTTCCTTGGCGCGGCAGGGCGTGCATACGTTGATGTTGGACCTGCGGTCCAACGGCGGCGGCTTGCTGGGGGCGTGCCTGGATATGGCGGACATGTTTTTGAAAGAGGGGCAGGGCATTGTCTACACCGAGGGTCGGAGCCGCCGCCGTACCGAAGTCTTCGCCACAGGGAAAGGACGCTATCAGGACATGGCCTTGATTGTGCTGATGGACGAATGGTCGGCCTCGGCCAGCGAGATTTTTGCAGGCGCGATACAAGACAACGACCGCGGCCTGGTGGTGGGGCGGCGTTCGTTCGGCAAGGGACTGGTGCAGGAACAGGTGGCGCTTTCGGACGGCAGCGCCCTGCGGCTTACCGTGGCGCGCTACTATACGCCCAGCGGCCGCTGCATTCAGAAACCGTACGAGGGCGGTTATGAAGATTACGAGGAAGACATGATGCGCCGCTATCTGAGCGGGGAGATGACAGGCGAGGACACCGCCTCGCATACCGACACCGTCAAGTATTATACACGCGCGGGCCGCGTGGTGTACGGAGGCGGCGGCATCGTTCCCGATGTGGTGGTGCCTTACCGGACCGACAGCCTGTTTGTCTATACCAACAAACTCTCGTCGGCGGGGCATACCTACGATTTCAGCTTCAACTACGCCAACACGCACCGTGCCGAATTGAAGAAACGCTATCCCGACGCCGGAAGCTTCACGAGAGATTTTGTGTTCGACGACGCCCTTTTCGAAGAGTTTTTGCGCTATTCGGAAAGCAAGGGACTCGAACGTCATCCCGAAAGCCTTGCCAAATACGGCGAGGACGTGCGTCTCACGCTCAAGGCGCTTATCGGACGCAACCTATACGATGATGCGGGTTTTTATCCCACCTACCTGCAACGCGACAACGACTATCTCGAAGCCTTGCGCGTATATAGAAACGGCGGGAACTTAAACTGACACTCAAAACAAGACAACATGAAAAAGAATGTTTGCCTTTCTTCTGTCCTGACGGCGGCGCTGGTGTTTCTCGGCGCCTGCACGCATACGCCCACCCTTACGGTCGTTTTCGAAAATGTGCCGGATCAGACCGTCGACGTGAACTACGCGCAGATTCCCGACCTGTCGGAGATCTCGCACGACACCCTTCTGTCCGCGGACGGAAAACTGGTGTGGAATCACGAAATCACCCAACCTACCGAAGTCCGCATGGCTTTGTCGCAATACGGCGACTATCCCATATCCTTCTGGATTTGTCCGGGCGAAAAAGCCAAAATGAAAATCAAGTGGGAGGACGACGACCTGCACTACAACCTATCGGGTTCGGCGCAGCTGGAGGCGCAATCGCGTCTGTATGTCGTGGCGCGTGAGGCCTACCGTCAGATGCAGCAAGTGCGCGCGCAGAAAAGCAAGGCTATGGAGAGGGGCGTGGAATATGCCGACGAGCAATATGTGGACAGTCTGTCGGCGCTCTACCGTCTTGCGCAGGCCGCGTATTCGGATGTGTATATGGATTATGTGAAGACCTATCCCGATGATGCCCGCTCGGCTATCTATCTGATGCGTCATCCCGTAAAAGACACGTTCCTGGCCTATTATGAGCTTCTGAGCGAGAGCGTGCGGGAAGGTGTGATGAAAGAGAACCTCGACGATGCCAAGCTGAAAGCCGAGAGGTTGCGCGAACTTGATGCCAACGCCCTTTTGGCGCGCAAAGGCGAGGTGGCGCCCGATTTCGAGATGACCGACTTGGAAGGCCGTACCTTCCGCCTTTCGGATTTCAAGGACAAATATGTGGTGTTGGATTTCTGGGGCACGTGGTGTCCGTGGTGCGTGAAAGGTCTGCCCCGCATGAAGGCCTATCACAAGAAATATGCCGGAAAAGTGGAATTCATCGGCATCAGCAACCGCGACAAGACCGACCGTCTGAAAGAATTTCTGCAAGAGAAGGACATCCGCTGGCGCAACGCGCAGAATGCGGAGGAGAACAATCCCGATGTGGTGCTGATGTATGGCGTGAGCGGCTATCCCACCAAGATTCTCTTGGCGCCGGGCATGGTGGTCAAGGGACGTTACTTGGGTGAGGTGGAGGAATTCTACCAAGAACTGGACAATCTCAAATAAGAAAGAAGTCATGGAAACAAGAACCAAGGCAAAAAAAGGACAGCCCAAGATCTTTGTGCTCGACACCAACGTGTTGCTGCACGATTACAAGGCTTTGTATAAGTTTCAGGACAACGATGTGGTCTTGCCTCTGGTGGTGCTGGAGGAACTCGACCACTTCAAGAAAGGGCAGGAGCAGATCAACTACAACGCCCGTGAGGTGCAGCGTTCCATAGACCGTTTGGTGGGCAAGGGTTTGATGAACGGCAAGATTCCCTTGGGCAAGGGGATGGGATGCCTGCAAGTGGTGCCGGGCAAAGGACTCACGCCCGAAATGTACGAGGCCGACATGGAGGATATTCCCGACCACAGGATTTTGGCCGTGGCCTTGGATCTGCAATACGATTATCCCGGGCGCAAGGTGATTTTGGTGACCAAAGACCTTAATCTGCGCATGAAGGCCAAGGTGATGGGTATGCCGGCCGAAGATTACCTGAACGACAAGGCTCCCGCCGAGGAGGAACTTTTTGAGCGTAGGGTGGGTGTGGCGAAAGTGAGCGATACCGTCTTGGCCGATTTCTACCAGAACGGCGGTATTTTGCCCAAGGCCTTGAAGGTGAAACCCCTGCCCAACGAATATTTTGAATTAAGGAGCCGTACCGCCCGCATCCCCGTGTTCTACGATGCCCTTACCCGTAGGGTGGAGAAGGTGGACGACATCACCGCATCGGGCATCACGCCCCGCAACGAAGAGCAGGCCTGCGCCATGGACGCGCTCATGCGTCCGCAGATACAGTTGGTGGCGCTGACCGGCGTGGCGGGAACGGGAAAGACTTTGCTGGCGTTGGCCGCGGCCTTGGCGCAGGCGGGCCACTACAAGCAGGTGTTGCTTTCGCGCCCCGTCATTCCCTTGCAGAATCAGGATATGGGCTTTTTGCCCGGCGATGTCAACGAGAAGTTGGGACCCTATATGCTTCCCCTCTACGACAACCTCACCGTCATCAAGAACAAGACGAGGATTTCGAGCCGTGAATATGCCGACATCGAGCAGATGCAGAAGTCGGGGGCCTTTCAGATCACGCCTTTGGCCTATATCCGCGGACGGAGCCTCAGCGATACCTTCTTCATCATCGACGAAGCGCAGAACCTCACGCCCCACGAGGTAAAGACCATCATCACCCGCGCGGGCGACAACACGAAAATCGTGTTTACCGGCGATGTGCATCAAATCGACTCTCCCTATCTGGACGCCCGTTCCAATGGGTTGAGCTATTTGAGCGACAAGATGTTCGGTCAGGAATTCTTTGCCGCCATCAATTTGGTGAAAGGCGAGCGCAGTGCGTTGGCCGAGGCGGCGGGCCGTCTTTTATAGATTCCCGAAGACCTTGCGTCCGAGATATTCCACGCAAAGCAGACCAAGCAAAAGTATCAATATCCATCTGGCCTCAAGCGGCGAAACATATACCTCCCGGTAGTGGATGCGCGGCTTGAGGTCTTTTCTTTGGGTGAGGGTCCGTGCGGGAGAAGTGAAATCGTGATAGAAGAATTCGCCTTGATAGGAGAGGGCGAGATTGCGCAGCAGGGCGATGTTTGCGGGCAGTTGCGGATTTTCCAGACGCCCGGCCTCCACCGTCACGCGGCCTTGGGTTTGATAGGTCTTGTCGCCCAGCCGTGCGCTGGCTGTATAGGAGTAATCGCCTTCGGGCAGGGTGCCGGCGTCCAGACGATAGGCGTCGCCGTCGGGAGCAAACAGAAAATCGTAGTCGCGCCCGCTTGGTTCATGGTGCAACGCAAAACGGATGTCGGCATTGCCGATTTTCTCGAAAGAGGCGTTATAAAGTGTCGCGCGTACAAGCAGGTTATCGGAAGAAGAAAGGCTTTCGGGGCATTGAATCACCAAATTCTCATTGGGCTTCTCGGTGGAGAGCAGTTGGATGAGGCGGTCTGTGAGACGGTCGAATATCCGCGTGTTTCCGTGGGCCTGGAAGTCGGCCATCCTCCACCGCCAGAGTCCGTGTCCGGTCACCACCGCCACCGGGTAGGGGGTGGATACGTTCAACCAGAACAGCGGGTCTTGGGTAGGGGTTTGCAGGATGTTCTGATAGAATACGCATTCTCCGCCCGAAGCGGTTTCGTAGCGGGAAAAAGGCGTGTAGAGAGGCGGAAAATGGCGGTAGGCTTCCGCTTCGTCTTTCGGGATTTCGAAAAGGGAGAAATCGGGGGAGAGGGAGGCCTGCGCCTCGTTCCAGCCTCCCCGCGGCATCAAGGTGAGGCCTGTTTCGCGGTGGGAGAGTCTTGCCGGATCGGTGCTTGCGCTCACGATATACCAAAGGGGTTTTTCGCGCAGAACCTCGTCGAAGTCGTGCAGGTCTTGTGTGGCGGACGGCAACCCGTGCAACAGGATGAGGTCGTAGTCGCGCAGCTGCCGTGCCCCGAAATCGGACGGACGGGACGCCTGCAACGTCCGCACGTCGGTCTCGTATTTTCCGCTTGTGGCGAGGCTTCGCGCCAAGGCTCCCATATCGGGATGGGCACTCTGCCCGAGAATCAGAATCCTGCGTTTGTTCTCCAACACCTTGATGCGGAAAGAAGCCGTATTGTTGAGCCGGTCGCGTTCGTCCGCCTGCGGGCTCAAAGCGATCTGATAGCGGAACACGCCCGCTTCGGGGGCGGGAACCGCATATTCGATTTCGGTTTCATCGCCGCTCCACGTGCCGAAATCAATCTCGCTTTCTTCTATCACCTCGCCTTGCAGAGACAGTTGCAGACGCGCCTTGCCTTGCTCCAGCAGATGCTTGCCTATCTGTATGCGCACGGGAAAGACATTGCCTTTGAAAGCGTAGGGATTATATTGTATGTCGCCGATATAGGTGTCGGCATAGAGGGTGGTGTCGCCCAGGCCGATACAGAAGAGCGGCAGGGCACAGGAACGATAGGCTTGAAGCGGGTCGGCGCCCTTGTTGACGTTGCCGTCCGAAATCAAAAGCACGCAGGCGTCGGTGTTGCCTTGCGCCTGTTGTTGTATGGTGTTGAAAAGATTTTCGAAATGCGTGGATTCGGCATCGCCGAAAGGAATTTTCCTCACCTCGAAGTCGTTTTCGAGTTTGTGGCAGAGGGTGTTGATGGAAGCCTGCGTGGAGGGTGTGAGCACGTTCTGCATCGAGGCGGATTCGTCCACGGCCACGAAGCATACGGGTTTGCGTATCTCTTGACGGTGTATTTTATAGAGAGGGGAAAAGAGGACGAAACAAAGCAGAAAGACGAACGCGAAGCGCAGGGCGGCAAGGGTATACCGCCAGGCCTTTCCGAGTTCGTCTTTCCTGTTCTTCGTGTACAGGAGGGCGGCGTATAAGGCCGCCACCGCACACGATAT
>CAZEOJ010000012.1:0-4111 GCA_964513825.1 uncultured Bacteroidaceae bacterium | reverse complement strand
TACATGTTCATCCCACCGCAAACGTGCAGTACCTGTCCGCTGACATAGGACGAGAGGTCGCAGGCGAGGAACAGACATACATTCGCCACATCCTGGGGCGTGCCGCCACGATGCAAGGGAATCTTGCTTTCCCAATCCTTACGCACTTCTTCGGAAAGCTGCGCCGTCATATCGGTGATGATGAAACCCGGAGCGATAGCGTTGGCACGGATGCCGCGCTTGCCGAATTCTTTGGCCACCGACTTGGTGAAACCGATGATGCCCGCTTTCGAGGCCGAGTAGTTGGCCTGACCGGCGTTGCCGCTCACACCCACCACCGAACTGAGGCTGATGATGCTGCCTCCGCGCTGGCTGCTCATGATAGGCGCCACCGACTTGGTGAAGTTGAACACCGACTTGAGGTTTACATTGATCACCGCGTCCCATTGTTCTTCGGTCATGCGGAGCAGAAGCCCGTCTTTGGTGATGCCGGCGTTGTTGACCAACACGTCGATGCGTCCGAAATCCTGTGCTACGGCAGCCACCACTTTCGCGGTGTCTTCGGTGTTGGCGGCGTTCGAGGCGTAGCCTTTGGCCTTTACGCCCATGCCTTCCAATTCCTTCACCAACGCCTGCATGTTCTCGTCGTCACGCAGGTCGGTGAAAGCGATGTCGGCACCTTCGGCGGCGAAGCGCAGCGCAATGGCCTTTCCGATGCCGCGCGACGCGCCGGTAATCAAAGCGACTTTGTCTTGAAGTAATTTCATAAGATTGTGTATTTAGTTTTCAATAAAGAGATTCCGTTTCAAAAAGGTTCCGCGATTTTCTCCACGCCGAAACTGAATTTGCGGTTCAGGCGCGGCGCGCAAAGACGGAGTATGATAAAATAGAGGACGATGGCCCCCAAAGCGGACAACGCCCAAATCAATTGATTCTTGGTGAGGAAAGAGGCCGCGACAAAGGCTATCGCCCCCGCCGCCAACGAAAGCCCGTAGGCATAGACCACCGCTTTCAGACCTGTGTCCGACATCAGGAACACATGGACTTTCTCGCCGACGGCATAGTCTGCCGCCCGCGAGGTCTTGACGGGAATCTCCTTGTCGGTTTTCTCGGCCATGTTGCACAAGCCTTTCGCATGGCACGAACTGCAGGCCGACGCCGCCTCGATCTTTACGGTGACGAGGTTTTTCTCTACGGCCATCACAACGCCTTCGTGGGTGATTTTTTCGGGCATGGCAAAAATTTTAGGTGTAAAGATAGACAAAAAAAGCGAGGCCGAAGGCCTCGCTTTTTTATCGTCTTGAAGAAAATTATTTAACTTTCTTGGCAAGAACGGCACCGGCTTTGAACTTAACCACCTTCTTAGCGGCGATCTTGATGGGTTTGCCGGTTTGAGGGTTGTGACCCATTCTGGCAGCCTTCTTCTGAACGCTGAAAGTACCGAAACCAACCAACGAAACTTTGTCACCTTTCTTCAAGGCTTCGCCTACAACGGTCAAGTAAGCTTCCAAAGCTCTTTTAGCATCGGCTTTCGTCAATTTGCTCTTGGCGGCCATCGCGTCAATTAATTCAACTCTGTTCATCTTTTTTAGTTTTAAGAGTTAGACATTGTTAAATTGTTCGGCAAAACTAAACAGCTTCTTCCGATTTGCCAAACGTCCCGAGGGCGCAAAACGGGCGTAGATAGGCCATTAGGCAGGGTCGGGCATCCCGAAACGGGCATCCTCGAAATTTTCGGCGCGGAAGCCCCTCAAAAACTCCTCGATTGTAAGTACTTTTTTACCAGGTTGTTGCATTTTTTTTAAGGCCAAAAAATTGCCGTCGCCGCAAGCGATTCGCAGAAAATGCTTGTTGTCAGTTTCAAACATCCCCTGTTCATAACTTGTTTGTTTTTTTTCAAAAAAATCGCATTCCAGCACTTTGAAAGGTGTAAAAACGCCCTTTTTCGGGCTGTGCAGAACCGTCACCGCACCCGGATAAGGGCTCAACGCCCGTACCTGCCGTTGCAGGTTCAAGGCCGGCAGGGAGAAATCGAGATAGCAATCCTGCTTGAAGATTTTGGGTGCGAGCGGCATATCATTGCCCGAAGCCTGCGCCATAGGTTTCACCTTGCCGTCGAACAGATCCAAGGCCGTCTTCACGACCAAGGGCGCGCCCACGGCCAACAGCTTGTCGTGCAGGGTGCCCGCCGTCTCATCGGCCTCTATCTTCACTTTTTCCTGATAGAGAATGCCTCCCGTGTCCAGATCCTTGTCCAGAAGGAAAGTGGTGACTCCGCTTTCCTGTTCTCCGTTCCAAATGGCCCGTTGGATAGGGGCCGCGCCTCGGTATGCAGGCAGCAGGGAGGCATGGAGGTTGAAGGTACCGAGGCGCGGCATGGCCCACACCTCCTGCGGAAGCATACGGAACGCCACCACAATCTGCAAGTCGGCTTGGAACGCCGCCAGCTCTTGCAGAAAAGCGGGGTCTTTCAACTTGAGCGGCTGGAGTACGGGCAAGCCCAGTTCCAGCGCCGTTTTCTTGACATCCGACGCCGCCGTCTTGAGCCCCCGGCCCACCGGCTTGTCGGCCGTGGTGACTACCGCCACCACATCCAGGCCCGCGTGCACCAGCGCCCGCAGGCAGCCCGAAGCGAATTCGGGCGTGCCCATAAACACGATTCTTCTACTCATTGGGCATGATGTTACGGGGAAACACGCGGGCCTGTTCCTGCACTTCCAGCATCTGCAAGGCCGCCAAAGCCGCCTCGCTGCCCTTGTTGCCCAATTTACCACCGGCCCGTTCCGCCGCCTGTTGCTGCGTGTTGGTCGTCAATACCCCGAAAATCACGGGCTTGCATTCCTCCATACCCACACGGGCCAGCCCGTCGGCCACCGCCTGGCAGATGAAATCGAAATGACGGGTCTCGCCTTGAATCACACAACCCAGACAAATCACCGCGTCCACACTTTCGTTGCGGGCAAACATGGAAGCGGCGGACACCAACTCGAAACTGCCCGGCACGGCAATGGCGCCGATATGATCCTCTCCCACACCGTTCTGTTTGAGGGTTTCCACGCAGCCGTCGCGCAAGGCGTGGGTAATTTCTTGATTCCATTCGGCATACAACACGGCGAAACGATAGCCCGTAAAATTGATCCGGCGCTTGAACGTCGCGTCTTTCTCTCTGTCTGCGGTAGACATAATACTTATATATTATATATAACTAAAAAGGGGAGAACCCGGAATAGGATTTTCCCCTGTATTTTACATATTCGGCACGGCGGCCGTTTCTTATCGGCCGGTTTCGGCCTCGAGGCGGGCAATCTGACGCTCCACGTCCTGCGCTTCCTGCGACATGGGAAATTCGTCGCGGATACGCGTGTAGGCCTTGAGCGCTTCCTGGTCACGTCCCTGCAATTCGCAGGTAAGCGCCAGCCGCATCAACAGGCCGGGAGTCAGCACCTCGTTGCTGTATTTCGAAGCTCCTTGGCGATAGGCGTTCAGCGCCTCATCGGTTCTGCCGGCTTCCATGCACGCATCGCCCAAAGCCTGATGCGAAAGGATATACAGGACAGGGTCGGAGGTCTTGAATTTGCGCAGGCTGGCCACCGCGTCCTCGAACTGACCTTGGTGCAGGTAGATGAGACCGGCGTAGTAGCGGGCGAGTTTGCCGCTCTTGGTCATGCGGTAATTGTCGGCCACTTCCAGAAAACCGGCGTGTTGTCCGTCGCCGTCCAAAGCCTGTTGCAGCGAGCCCATTTCAAAATAGTTCTGCGCGTAGAACATCTGGCTCGCGGCCTTCTTCTCGCGGGGCGCCAGCACAAGATATTTCACGCCGAAATAACCGCCTACCAGAATCACGATAGCGGCCACCACACCTATGATGAGCGATTGGTGTTTCTCAAAAAAATCGCCTGTTCTGTCCAGCGCGACTTCCACTTCTTCTACGGCTTGTTCGCCTTTTCTTGCATTTTCTGCCATAACGTACAATGAAATTAGGGTGGCAAAGGTAGCAAAATTCCACGAGAATTTTACATGTGTATATGAAAAAGGCGCTCGGTTTCACCGAGCGCCTTTTTTGTTTTCGTGCCCAAGACAAGACTCGAACTTGCACTTCATTGCTGAAACTAGTCCCTGAAACTAGCGCGTC
>CAZEOJ010000011.1:11575-22158 GCA_964513825.1 uncultured Bacteroidaceae bacterium | reverse complement strand
GGTGGCGCTCGAACAGGAAGTTCTTGCGGTGGTGAATCAGAAGATTGAGGAATAAGCCTTGTTTCTCTAATGAAAATAGCCGCTCCATTTGGAGCGGCTATTTTTTTTGCATCCCTGCTTCATCCCGACGCGCCAATACCTTTAATCCCCATTCCTCAGGTCAATGAACTTGACCACCTTTCTTCCCGCCGGTGGACGTTGCAGACGGGCGATTATCTCCGGAGCCTCGAACACCACATCGGGCGCCACACGGACTTTGGAGCGGAAAATATCCTTTATCTGCTTGACGAATTCATCGCTATGGTTCTTGCTGCCAATCTTTATCTGCACCTGGTCGGTCTCGATGGAATTGGTATAGACCTCAACGATGTAGTTCTCTATCTCGGAGATATTGTCCAGAATATCGAATAAGGCCGGCGGATAAAGCGTGGTTCCCTTGAATTTTATCATCTGCCCCTTGCGTCCTAAAACGGAACTGAGACGTACGGTATTGCGGCCGCAACGACAGGGTTCATCGTAATGGATACAGATATCGCCGGTTTTGAAACGAAGCAACGGCATACCGCGCACGCCTATCGTCGTAACGGTTACTTCTCCGGGAACGCCTGCCGGAACGGGTCTGTTGTCGTTGTCGAGAAACTCCACGATAATCAAGTCTGCCGGCACATGGCCGCCGTTATGACAGGCACATTCGGTAAAAGAAGACTGCATCTCGGTGGAGGCATACGTGGAAAAAAGCTCGAGTTCCGGCCAACGCTGCGTTATCCTCGCCCCCAAAGCGGTCAAGGCTCCATCGGAAGTTCGCAGGGCTTCTCCTATGCAGATGGCTTTCTTTAAAGAACAATCGTGCAGGTCGATACCGTTGGCTTGGGCATAATCCATGAGGTTGAGCAAAAACGACGGCACCACGATGCAGGCGGTCGGCCCGATGCGTTTGATGGTATCCCATTGCAATTCCGGAATCCCGTTGCCGACCCGCACCACGCCGCAACCCAGTTCCCTCGCGCCCATAAAATACGCCAATCCCGCCATGAAACGGCGGTCTATCGTGGTCATCAACTGCAGGACATCCTCATTGGTGCAGCCGCATACGGAAAACGAACAGGCTTCGTTATACGCCAAACGGTCCAGATCTGCGGAGGTGAGCGCGAAAGTTACCGGATCGCCCAAGGTACCGGAGGTGGTTACATAGTCGATGATTTCGTTTTTGGGAACACAGATGAAATCGGTGTTGTGCAGCTGCAAGTCTTCTTTGGTGGTGACGGGAAGAGATTGCAGATCTTCTATTTTCCGGATTTTTGCAATATCTGTTCCGTGCCTTTCAAACATCGTGCGGTAAAATCTGGAATTGGCTTGCAGATAGCGCAGTTCTTCCGCCAATCTTTCTTCCTGAAAACGCTTTATTTCCGCATGAGAGCGGTAATGTATCCCTTTATCTCTTACCATATCTCCTTATCTTCTTTTCGATTTCCTCCCGCTGGTTTTCCCTCGGAATCTCTTTTGTCAGCGCCGTTTTCCAGGCATCTTCCGCCTGCGGCAAGTTTCCCTGCATAAAACGGTAATCGCCCTGCAAGAGATAGGCCTCGTAAAAATCAGGGTTCTCTATCGTTAAACTATCCACATAGGCATCTGAAAGCCGCACGGATCGCGTGATGGCCTTCCGCACCGCCGCCGCCCGTTCCCGATAACGGAGAACCTTGGCATAGCCGTTTTCGAGAAAACACGAATCCTCCGCGATATCACGTCCGTTTTCCGCATGGGAAAACGAAACTGAATCCGTTTCCCCGAAAATGCGGTTCAAATCATAGCAAAGATACCGACCCGATTGCCAAGGAGCGGTAGAAATCCATATCATCCTCTGTTCGGGCGCAAAAATAACCGAATGATGGGCGATATATTGATGAATGGATTTTTCGTTGGTCAATCCGATGGATTTTTCCTCCAATCCTTTATCGTTCCTCAAGATGGAAGCGGCTTTCTGCGGCGTAAGCGGAGCTTGTTGCCTTATCAGTTCTTCGAGCCTCAGATAACGGTACCGGCTGTCGCTCCGTGCGATGTTTTCTTTATTGGCGGGATCTTCGGAAAAGGCTTCCGATTGATAATGATTGGTGCATATCAGCGGGGCTTTCGCCACGGAATACAACGCCTGTTTTTTCGGTGTCTTTTCGATGATGGCGGCACAACGGCCATCCGCCTGCCCTATCAACAAGGATTCCGAAACAAAAGTCTGACAGGTGTCCGCTATCCGGTACGCTTCTTCTACCGTGGCCGCATATTGCAGGATATGGCGTGCCAACAGCGAGATCGGCATGGCGGCACGGGTGGGAATCGAGCCTTTGGCCGCGTTGATGGTGAGGGTAAGCCCTTTCTCGTTCATACCCGACACCACGCCTATCATACCGGGCCATCCCACCGAAACATAACGATAGCCGGAAGCAGGCCTTACAAAACTCACCAGTTTATTCACCGCAAAATCATCGCCCATGTAGAAATCAAAATTCCTGCCGATCAAAAGCGTTGAATCGGCGCTTTTTTCGTTCCATACCGCAAAGGAACTGCACCCCACCAACATATATTCCTGCATGGCATGACCGATATCGTGGGCGGCATGATAGTTGAGCTGCCGCTCATACGGTGTTCCGAAAACATCGAAATCATGGCTGCAGAATTCGGAGAACGCCGCTATCTCGGCTCTGTATTCCTCCGGTATATAACGCGCCATCTTCCGGTTAAAAAACAGCATGAGTTTGTGCAATACGCCCAGATAGGTATCGGAGGGCACCAATTCCTTTATCTGCCTTACAAAAACATCTTCCTGAAAACGGAGCAAATCCCGGCTCATCGCGCCCATTGCCATCCCGCGTTCCACCGCATCGCCCTTTATATCCGCTTCCCATATCCCATAAGGATTCCTGTACAGCGTATTGCCACGGCACACACGGAGCGTATCGAGAGCGAGGTCAAGCGTATAATCGGAGGCTTCCACACGTATGTCCGGCCTTTTCAAGTCGGCGTTTACCGCCAGAATCCACACCGTTGCCGCCAACAGCAACAGAACCGCCAGAACCGCGGCCACACACCAGGCCGATATTTTCAAGATTCTACGCATTTCCTATTTTTTTCACCAGATATTCTTCCCCCAACAAAGCGCTGCAGGTTACCGCGGCACTGGCGCAAACGCCCAAGCATCCATGCACATTCATATTCTGTCCGGTAAAATAGAGGTTCTCTATCTTCATACGGACGGGAATACGCGAAAGCAAAGCGTTCCGGCAATCCTTGATGATGCCGTAGGCGGAGCCGTCCAACGTTGACGTATAATCACGATAAGTCAAAGGCGTTGACGTATAGACCGACTCGATTTGCGCTTCCATTTGCGGAAACAAACGGGAAACACAATCCACCATGGCATCCGCATAACGCTTTTTAAGCGCTTCGTAACCATCGCCGCGTTTGCCGATTTCCGTATCCGACCAATCTCCGAAAACCTGCGGAAACATCGGTGTGAGCAACGAAACCGCGTCTGCATAAGCCCCTTCTTCGGGCGGTTGCATACTCAACAGGATAACCGGCAGGTTGCAACCTTTGTAGTTACCTTGGGAAGCCCACGCATCCTGACGGTTATGAAAATAATAATTGCTGTTGGCATAAGGGGTCTTGCCGGGTTTCATCAGGATATGCGTTGTAAAACAACCGTAGGAGTTGGGCAGAGAATGTATATGACGGCCATAAGCGGGACGGATCACCTTCTCTCCTTCCAACAGATCCAACATCCTGGCAGGGTGGATATCCGAAACGACATATTTTGCCGAAACGGATTCTTTGCCGTTTATCCGGATTGCGCGTACCTGGGAATTCCTGATTTCAACCCCCGTCACTTCCGCGTTCAGACGCACCTCCCCGCCATGTTTCCTTATCTCATCGGCCAAGGCATCGGCCACATGCTGTGAGCCGTTTTTAAAACGGTAAGCGCTTTCCATATACGAATACATGATCATGCCGTGCTCGTAAAACGAAGTGCGTTCCCTGTCGCCGCTATGCAGCGAAACCGTGCCGGCAAGCACGTTCCGCAAGGTTTCGTTTTGCGTGCAGGAATTTATCACATCGTAAGCCGAAACATTCATGTATTCAAGTCCTCCTTTGGAGATATGCCCGGAGCGGAGCACCTCCGGAGAAATAAGGCTGCCTACTTTCCGCAACAGGTCGCAATATTTCCTGATACCGGCTTTTTCCTTGGGAAAGTATTCGGCAAGACGGGCGGCAAAACGTTCTTCTCCGTTGGCGTAACAATAACGGGCACCGTTTTCGGCAACAATGATGTCGTAAGCCTCCGTATCGAGCTGTTGAAGGCGCAGACGGTCTATCACACCGAGATATTTGAAATACTGGTGCAGAATCTGCCCCGGTTGCAGGCTGCCCACATAATGCATACCCGTGTCTAAAATCCTGCCCCGACGGTAAAAAGACTGAAGGCATCCGCCAATCTGCGAATGCTGTTCCAGCACGCACACTTTCATGCCCTCCTTGCTCAACATCACGCCGCACGCCAAACCGCCCAAGCCGCCGCCTACAATGACCACATCAAAGCTTTCCATCCTCAATCCCTCCTTTTCAATACGATAAATCCGTTACTTACAGTCGCTTCCAACGAATGAGAATCCGCAAACGCCCGTATAACCCCTGGGTTCAGCCGGGCCGTCTGGCCGTCAACCAGCATCATGCCACCCGGTTTCAAACCAGACAGACAGCTTTGCAATAGTTCCGTCAACGGCATCTTGTCTATCCGGTCTATCAGAAATACATCCGATTCCTGCCACTTTTGCGGAATTTCGGAAAGAAGCGAAAAACCGATATTGCCTTTGTTCATGAAAAACCGTTCCGCCAAGCGTATCTTGTCCGCATCCGTATCAAAACCCGTTATTTTCCGACTGCGGGAAAGCATACCCAGCATCAACGCACGGGCTCCGTAGCCGCAGCCTATGTCGGTTACCACCGCCCGGCGGGGAATAAGCCTGTCCAAACCATCGTAATAACCGTTGCGACGTATTTCCTTCATTACCCGATAGACCCATCCCTGCCCTTTGTAGAGGAAATTACGGCGCAAGGCGTTGCGGAAATACGGATTGTCGGCCCGGTCGTTCACATCGCACAGACCGGCATATTTTTCCCTGAACCAAGCGTTCCACGCCTTGGCCTGCTCCCGATACGTATTGCCGAAACCTGTTCCGTAGGCGACACGCGGTTCGATTTGCGACAACACGCGCCCCGGCTTGATATAGAAAGACTGCCGTTTGGAAGAAACCATGCCTGCCCCGTAAATCAAGACGGGTACGATATCCAGCTTCAATTCGTCCGCCAAATAAAACGCCCCCTTGTGAAACCGCGCTATCGAACCGTCTTCCGAGCGGGTTCCTTCGGGGAATATGGCAATCGAATAGCCTTGCTCCACTTTGTCACGTAATTGTTCTATGGCGGCGGCATAGCCGTTGGCGGTATGGAAACATCCTAAATAACGCACGATGGGGCCGATTACAGGCGATTTCCATACCCAACCGTTGGTGACCATAACGATTTTAGGCGTTATGGCCAACATCAACAAAATATCGATAACCGACTGATGATTGGCTATGATGACGGCCGGCTTGCGGAAAGTTTCTCCAAACGTGTTGAGACGCCGCACCTGCGTGGAGGGAATGGTTCGTAAGAAAAGCCGCATAAAGGCGCAGATAAAAACATGCAGGCAATATTGTTTCTTGGCACGGGACACAGGAATGCAGAAGCTGAACAAAACGAGAATCTGAGCCGCCATGCACCCCAAAAAGAAATAGAGGAAAGCATAGACCGTTCTTGCCAGATCCCGCAAGGTATAAGGGAATCCGCCCCGTTGCACAGGCAATGAAATCAAACGGCGGAAAAGAACGGGTTGCAAGGTATAGGATACCAGAATCACCACACTCAGACCCAACACGGAAATAACGGCGATGGAGCGGACCGCCGGATGCCGGGCGAATATCAGCACGCCCAACCCTACAATCGTGGTGAAGGCCGAGAAGAAAATGGCGGTCTTATGGGCATTGAACATCTTTTTGCCATCCCGGTATTCACTCAGAAGGCCATCCATGATAAAGATGCTGAAATCATCGCCGATGCCGAATATGAATGTGGAAAGTATGATGTTGACGATATTGAAAGGAATATCGAACAAGGCCATAAAGCCCAAGATGATGATCCAGCTTGCGAACATGGGCAGTATGGAAAGCAACATCAATTCGATACGCCCGTAGGAAAGCAACAAGGCTATCGAAACCAAAAGGGAAGAAACAAACAGGATAAAGTAAAAATCGTTGTTGATCTCTTCCATCATACGGTTGGAATAATAACCGCGGTCTATGACGGTGGTGTTCGGACAAGAAGCTATCCTTTCGTAAACCCAGGGTTTTTCCTCCTGTTCTATTTCCATTTTCGCCACCAACAGAAAACCCGAATCGGAAACATGGATAAAATCGGAAAACAACGGCACATCCGCCAACCCCGCATCCGAATAATCGCAAACCGCATATTCTTTCCGCAGCAATTCCCCGAATGCGTCAAAAGCCTGCTCGCTGAACCCGATGGCGGAAGCGGTGCTGTTTATCTTTTCGCAAAGCGGCAAACGTCTTTTTTCCCAAAATTCATTCCAATGAGCTATCCGCCGGCGCTGGCATTCGGCGTTTACGAAATATCCGTCAACCGTCGAAAAGGAACGTATCTTTTCCTCGTCTTTCAGCTTCCGCAGGCAGATTTCCAATTCATGGCAGGCTTCCTGGGTCTGTACTTCCGTGGGGGCAAAAGAAACCAGAAAAACACTTGAAGTCTCAGCGTCTGTAAGTTGTTCCAGTTTCCGTTCGGTGTTACGCAGATGGGGCGGTTCATAATTCAGATTGCCCAGATTGCTGTCGAAACGCACCTCATCGGAAAAAAACGCGCACACCGCCAAAACCAGCAGAATCGTTCCCACCAACCATCGGTTGCGTTCATAGGGATAACTGTTTATCCTATCTATCCCATGCAATAACTTTCCTTGTTGCCCGCCTTGGGATGATGAAAGGAAATGCGGCAGGAACACCAAACAAAAAACGGTGGTGCCTATCAAGGCAAGGGAGGCGAACGCGCCAAAATCCTGCAAAAGCCTGGAATGGGTGAACAGCAAGGAAACAAAAGCCCCTATCGTGGTGAAACCGCCCACCGTGAGCGGATATGCCAGTTCCGCCACCACTTGCCGGGGATTGCCTGTATGCGTTTGATGGGAAACAAAATGGATGGAATAACTCAGGGCTACGCCAAAAATAGCCGCGCCTGCCCCCATGGCGATAGCCGATATCTCTCCCTGCAGAAGCGAAAGGATACCCAAGGCAAACAAAGCCCCGAACAAGGCAGGCAATATGATTTGCAGAACCGCCCGTTTGCTTCGGAGCGAAAGGGAAATGACCACGATAACGACCATCAACGCCACCGTGAGCGTGAACATGGTGTCTTTCTTGATTTGGCGGGCATTGTAAACGGCAATGGCGGAAGCCCCCAGATAACTTATCTCCATGCCCGTTTCCCGGCTTGCCTGAGCCAAGACCTCTTCCAAACGACTCACAAAAGCATCGTTTTCCCTTGTACTTCCCATACCGTTCACCGGATCGGCAAAAAGAAACATGGCGGAACCGTCTTGCGAGAAAATACGGTCGGCATACAGTTCATACCCGGTCTGGTCGCCGAATCGCGCCAATCCCGCCAACAACGGGAATCCTATACCCAAAGGATCCCGCAGGCAACTCTTGCCGATGAAAGCTCCTGACGGGGAGGCTATCACATCAAAGCAACGGCGCACCGCCGCTTCCACCGAATCCGCCTCCAACAAGGCTTCCATACGCACATAATCCGCCGTATCGAGAAATATCGGAAGATGGTCGTAGATAAACGCCATGCTCCGCTCCATCGCGCCGGCATCCACCCCCGACGTAATCCGGGAAAGCCAACCTTCCTCCACCAAAGGTTCCAAGGCTTCGAGCACCCTGTCTCCGGCATCTATCATGGATTCCTTATCATCGCCTTCCACCAGGATCACGATGCGGTCGGTAAGTTTCAGGTTCTCGAACACCAACGACTGGCGGCGCCCCGTTTCATTATCGGAAAAGAACGAGGTGATATCTTCCACAAAGCGCATGCGCAACGCCAACGCGCCCATAACGAGCACCCATGCGGCAAGCAGCACATAGAGCAAAGCCTTATGCCGACAGAACCAATCGTATATTTTTACAAACAAGCTACTCATGTTCCGGTTTCCGTTTAAAGATGCATAAAACCGCCCAGGCCATCAAAAAGACCACCACACCCGCCAAAAAAGCAAGTACAAAACTGCCCGTCACATACTGCCAAAGGGATTGGCGGACCACGGCAAACGAAATCTCATGCAGGGAAAACACCGGTGTCGAAGCGGTTATCCACGCACCGGCCATCAGGCTTCCATACAGGATAAAGGGAATGAGCGGCGGCACGCTGATATTGGAAAACACCGCCGCCAGCACTTTGTTGAGACGCAGCAGATGAGCCGTAAACAATGCGAACACCAATTGATATCCCCAAATCGGCAGGATTCCGCAAAAGACACCCCAGCCCATCGCGGCAGCGAGCCGCCTATTGCTTTCTTTTGAATGGGTAAGGTTGTTCCGGATAAATCTCCTGATGTTTTCTTTGGTCAACCTCCGCAGGAACCGCCACGGATAGTACCAAAGCACAGCCCCAACCACCAAGAGCGTGTTCAATACGCTTATCCTGAAAAAATCGCGGAAAGGACGGAAATGCGATACCCTTTCTCCTTCCGGAGCATAATAAACCTTGATGGGAACATTGGCCACCTTGATACCTCTCCAAGCCGCACGTACAATAACCTCCACCTCGAATTCGTAACGGGAGGTGAGCATCCGCATACCTTGCAAAGCCTTTACAGGATACAACCTGAAACCCGATTGGGTATCGGAAAGCCTGTTGCCCGTTTCCACACGAAACCAGAAATTGGAAAAACGGTTGGCGAAAGTGTTTCGGGAAGGCATATTCTCCGATACCAGATTGCGCGCGCCTATCAGCAGGCAGCCGGGATTCCGCTGGATCGCATCCAAAAAGACAGGAATGTCGTCTGCATAATGCTGCCCGTCCGCATCCATAGTCAAAACGTAAGTATAGCCTTCTTCCCCCGCCAGATTCAAGGCGGTCTTCAAGGCGTTTCCCTTGCCCCGGTTTGTGGGAATCGTGATAACGCGGATGCCGTCTGTCTTTGCCAATTCCTCTGCCGTGGAATCCGTTGAACCGTCGTTTACCACCCATATCGTATCCGCAAAACGTTTTGCATCGGCTATGACGTTCCCTATCGTGTTCCCGTTGTTGAAAACAGGAATAACGAGCACGCAGCCGAGGCGCGAAAAAGTTTCTCTGTATGTCTGCGGAGCCGTATTCATTTTTATTTCGCAGCCGTTACGGTAGCCGTTAATTTCAACACCTGTGAACCCCGATAGAAAGCCTTGCCTTGCACCTTGTTTTCCGTAATCGAGAAAGCCACCTGCATACTTTCGCCCGCCGTAGGAATCACAGCGGAAAGGAACTTGCAAGACTTGATGGCGGAAAAAACCACCGGATAACCGAGCGCCTCCGAAACACAGGCACGAACCAAGCGCAAGGTACATACGCCCGGCATAACGGGGTTTCCCGGGAAATGCCCTTTCAAAACGGCGTGCTCCGGATTGAGTTCCGCCTCAAACAGCCAGGTTTCCTCTTGTTTGCCGCCATCGGTCAGACGGTACAGTTCTTCCGGGTTCATTGTCTTTCTATTTTAAAAAGCCCGTCCTGGAGCGGAAGGTCAAAACGCTTATCGCTGAATTGATAAAGCGTATAATCTTCCGAATGTTCGGTCATCTTCAACATATCCAAAGACATATCTTTTCTTGAAAACACCAATAAAAGGCTTTTCAGATTGGTTCTCCGCTTGGGAATCAATTCCAGTTCGTATTGATTTTCCTTTACCGCCAATTTCGGCTCAAAACCTGCCGTAAGACCGGAAAGATCGGCCGACATGCAGGAGGAAAGTATCCTCTTGAGTTCTTTGAGCATGGGATTCGACTGCATTTTCACCACCGAGGTTTTCCCCGAAGAGGTGATTCGGAAATATTCGCCGTTCATTGTGATATCATCTCCGTCCGAGAACCCGAGCCGTATGTTGTCGGGGCGTTTGTAGTGGAAGTCTCCCGTTTTCCGCACGGCTTCCTTCAACACCGAGGTCTGCCGTATCTGCACGAACTTACAGGAAATGGTCTTGACATGGCTGTTCTTTTCCAACAGTTCGGTCTCGAACATTTTCCACTCCGAGGTATTTTCCTGCGCACGGAGCCAACAGGGTATCATCATCACCCCTAACAAAACGCAACATATCCACACAAAGGCTTTAGTCTTCATAGGCCCGCATATTTGACAGTTCATCCAATCCAACAATTTCATATCCTTTTTCTTGTGCCGCCACGATAAAACTCTCCACAAGTTCATCGGCTCCACCGCAACGGTCGTGC
>CAZEOJ010000011.1:4168-11475 GCA_964513825.1 uncultured Bacteroidaceae bacterium | reverse complement strand
TGCCGCCACGATAAAACTCTCCACAAGTTCATCGGCTCCACCGCAACGGTCGTGCAACAACACCACCGCACCGGGATGCAATTGCCTGAGCAGACGTTTCCGAATCCGTTCCCGGGAAACGTATCCGCGCGTATCGAACGCACGGACGCTCCAACCCACCGTCTGATAGCCGCCCTCACGTATCGCCGCCGCGATGGCGGGATTGGTGACGCCGAAAGGCGGACGGAACAGACGGACTGTCCTGCCGGTGATTCCTTTCAAGGTATCGCGTGTCTTTTCCAGCTCGTCCGCTATCTTCTTCCGGCTTCCGAAAGGGAAAAGACCTGCATGACGAAAGGAATGGGAACCTACGGTATGCCCTTCCTCCACCATACGCCTCACCAATCCGGAACACCGTTCCGCCTTTTCTCCTATCAGGAAAAAAGCCGCCCTGACGTGATGCCGCGCCAGAACATCCAGCACCCGCGCCGTCATGGGTTCCTCAGGTCCGTCGTCAAACGTGATGGCTATCTTCTTGGCCGTGCCTTGTCCTCGGCAAAATGCCTTTACATACACTTTGCTGTCTATAAAGAACGAAGCGTAATAGCCAAAAGCCAGCAACAACACGGCGGCAACAAGCAATATGCAGACGATTACAGACATTGCAACACAATAATACTCGGCTCTTTGCCGAAATATTCATTATAAGCCACTATTTCCGGAACCCCTTTCCGTATTTCTTCCACCGCCTCTGCAAAACGCATGGCCGAACGGCATGGATAAACCGTTTTATCCTGGGAATGCCATACCTGAGAGCCGGAACAAGTGGCGTATCTTTCCCTGCATTGTTGTTCCGACAAAGGCGATGAAAGAAACTCCACCCTGCTTATCTTCGCCAGGCTTTCTGCGGAAGCCTCCGCCGTTAAAAGCGCGAACACGACCCCTTCTCCGTCTTCCGCATCACGCCAAAAGCCCATGCGTTCCATGATATGGTGTTGTGTAGGGGTATTCTCTTCAAAAGCGCCGGCCAACACACGGCGGGCATCGCCCTCCTTGAGTTGCAGCATCGCATCGGTCAACGCGCTTTCAAAACTGCGCCCCCTATGCACATAAGTCATGTTATAGCAGTGGTTTTTAGCCAGCAACGCTATCTGCGCCCCCACCGTATTGAATGTGGATTGTATGAAAGGCGTGGGATTGAGCATCTGTCCGCCCGTGCGGTGTATCTGTTCCAAGAAACGTTCGCTGTCCGTAAGACAACCCAGACCCGTGGCCGTAACGATGGCGTCTAATGCCGCTATACCCTGCACACCGCCCGTACATTCAAAAGCCGTGGCCACAGCCATTCTCACAATCCGGCCCATGCGGCGGCGCAAGGTGGCATCCGGCACCACTTCCTTGATGTCGTGCGTCAGATTAAGATGGGTTGCCACTGCTTCGATATAACACATGTACGCGATTAATTTTTCGAAAACAACAAGGAGGTGCAATTTCCGCCGAAACCCAAGGAATTGGAAAGCACATGACGGAGCGGCGCCTGCCGTCTTTCCGTTACGGGAACCAGGCCCGTTTCCTCTATCGGACGGAAAAAATTCAAGTTGGGATAGATGATACCCCTGCGCAGGGCTTCCACCGAAAAAACAGCCTCTATACCGCCCGCCGCCGCCAAGGTATGCCCCGTAAAACCTTTGGTGGAACTGAAAGGAGGCACTTCTTTCCCGAACAAACGGCATAACGCCCTGCTTTCCGAAAGGTCGTTGTTGGGCGTGCCTGTTCCATGCGCGTTCACGTAATCTATCTGGCTTGCCGCCACACCCGCTTTGCGCAAGGTATCGTACATGGCCTTATAACACCCCTCTCCCGTGGCGGAAGATGCCGTTTGGTGATAGGCATCGTTGGCGTTCTCTCCACCTGCAAAATAAGCGTAAGGCTCCTTTTGCAAGGTATCTTCGCGTTGCAGCACGATATAACCCGCACCCTCTCCCAAATTCAATCCGGCACGGTCGGCATCAAAAGGACGGCAAGGCTTTTCATCCAATATCATCAATGAACCGAACCCGCCAAGCGTAAACCGGCTCAGCGCGTCTGTTCCTCCCGCCACCACCCGGTCGGCGATGCCGCAGCGAATCAGCCTCGCCGCAACCACAATGGCATTGGCCGCCGACGAACAGGCGGTGCTGACGGTGGTGGTATAACCCTCTATGCCGCAATGGCGGGCGATGGCCCAAGTAGAGGCCGCGCAATCGTGCATCACCACTTCCCGCAACCTTCCCCGCGCCGGGTCGGAAAGATAATCGGCATAAAACACTTCCGTTCTGTCCATACCGCCCACCGACGTGCCCGACACCAAACCCGTGCGCAAAGCCTGCCCCTCTCCGCTATCGGCCAAGGCCTCCTGTGCCGCCAATATGCCCAATAATGCCGTGCGCGAATACACGTGCCGTTTTTCGAGCCCCACCCGCAACGCCAACTCCGCATTGTCAAAGGGCACCTCTCCCACCGGAAAGGCAGAAGGTGCAGACAAAAAGCGGGATTCCGGCACAATGCCGCTTTCTTCCCGGCTTATCGCCGCCATATTCGCCTCAACTCCGATACCGAGAGAGGAAACAACACCTATACCGCTAACGGCAATCCTCATATTACCGACGGTTTTTGGCTATGTATTCCGCCAAGGTCTCCACCGAATAGAAGACCGGTTTGGCTTCGGCCGAATTCTGAAGCTTGATGCCGTAATTCTTCTCTAAAATCAGGATGATTTCCAAGGCATCGATCGAGTCCAATCCCAAGCCTTCCTCCCCGAACAAGGGAGCCTTGCTGTCGATATCCTCCGGCGTGATGTCTTCCAGATTCAATTCCCGAATCAAATGCTCTTTGAGCTCCTGAACCAAGGTTTCCATTTCCACTCTGTTTTATAGTGAACAATCATTTATTTCCTTTCAATCCATTTAAGGCGCACATCCCATTTTCCGTCTAAAAACTCGCACCAACCGCAAACCGCCGCTTTGGCATATCCGCCGGCAACCAGCAAACGGGCATAGCTTTCCGCTTGTCCGCTGTCCTGATTCTCGATAAAGAAGGTGTTGTCGCCCTGTATCTTGTGGCGGATGCAGATTTCGCCCGCCGCCACATTGGGCAGGGTATAAACGAATACGGCAGGCGAAACGGGTTCTGTTTTTTCGTCTAAAATCCGCTGGTGCTGCAAGTCCGTATCCAACGAAGCCGACCTGTTGGCAAGCACAAGCGCCACTTCTTCGGGCGCAAGATCCATTCGGGACGGAACACCGCCTATCAAGCGTTCCGCCGCCATATATGCGGCTTTGGAAAGGTCGCTCATCTTGTAGAATTTCATGTTGGGAGATTGCAATTTCTTAAATTCTTCCCGTATGAACTCGGCAAACGGCTTATCGGACAGTGGCAAGGCATAGACGGCGGTTTCCTGCACCGGAAAAGCGGTGTTCGGAGAAAAATCATGGCGTGCTTCATCTCCAAGGGAAAGCACCACGGCGGCATTGCATCCGCCAAAACCCGATGCGGTCTTTACACAATGCTTTCCGTTCAGCCGGACATGGGTTGCCGAAACAGGAAGAGGACAAGGAACACCCGATTCCGAAAATCCCTTTGTGCCATAGGCGATACCCTCGCGAAGCTCCTGCGCGCTGATGACGGTTTCCACCACGCCCGACGCCCCGAGCGTGTGCCCGATATATCCTTTCAGACTGTTGAGCGGAACATTTTCCAAGCCCGCAAGATGAATGGCCTTGCTTTCCATTTCATCGTTGTAGAGCGTGGCCGTACCGTGGGTGTTGACCATCGCCACTTCCTGCGGTTCAACGCCAGCCTGCCGCATGGCCGCGCGGATGGCGTAATACAGCCCGTCGCCTGTGCGAGAGGGGCCTGATATATGGTTGGCATCGTTCGTTACCGCACCGCCGGTAACCGCTACCGCCGGTTCCAGGGCCTTGCTCCGACACGTGGTCAACAAAAGCGCTCCGCAGGCCTCGCCCAACGACAAACCGTCACGGTCTTTGTCGTAAGGCCGGCAAGGTTGACCGCTTACCGACTTGAATGCACGGAAGCCCTCGGCAATAAAGGCCGAAAGCATATCACAACCGGCAATCACCACATGGTTGCACAGGCCATCCAACAGCAAACGCTGCCCCACCACAAGCGCGGAAACTCCCGATATACAGGCATTCGATACCGTTATGGGCGGCAAAGCGGCGTTGAAATAAGCGGCGACCCTCCGGGCGCATTCCCCCAAAAAGGCCTCGGACGGAATTTCCTTGCCGCAATTTTCAATGCGGTCTATATTGCCTTTGGTGGTAGAAAAAATAAACCGCACATCCTTGTCCGCAAGCGAAACGCCCGATTGCTCCTGCACCTGTTCTATGGCATGGATTACATGGCTTTCAAGCCGGGTATAACCTTTTATCGGCTCCGAACCATCGCTCCCGATACGTCCGCAAACCATTCCCAAGGATTCGTCCATACGCAGTCCCGTATGGTATTCCCGTATGGAAGAAAGCGTATCCCGCTTGTTTCCCAAAGCCGTCACGATACTGTCGGCGCCCAACCAGATATGCTTTACTTCTTCAGCCATTTTTCTTTCCATTTCGCCAAAAACGGAGGAACCGTCAGGCTCAACGCTCCGTCGGCATCCACAAATACCTGCATGGAACTTCCCTTGGCCGCCACCGCTCCGTCCGAATCGCGCCATATCGTGTATTCAAAACACAACTTGGCCGCCAACGTATCGATATACCGAATCTCCACCGTGGCCGTATCGCCTATCGAAAGCGGACGAAGGAACTGCAACTGCAAATCCACTATAGGCGCCGTATAACCGCTTTCGTAGATATCCATATAGCCGATGCCTCCGAAACGGCGGCCAAAAGCTTCGCGCGCGTCTTCGAAATAGCGCACATATTCGCCGTGCCACACGATTTTCATCGAATCCACTTCGCTGAAACGAACCTGTATCTGAACCGAATGACGCAAAAGCGCTTCGCCTTTATTCCGTCTTGCCCTGTTCCGCTGCATCTTCCAAAACTATTTTCATGTTTCCGTGCGCCATTTCCCTGCCATCCGCAAACACCACGGCACGCACCAACGAAATGCCGAACACTTCCTGCACCACGGATATTTCCGTACAAAGTTTCTGCCCTGTCCGCGGCAATTCAAGCACTTCGAAATTATCGACCGAACCGATAAAGCCCAACCGCACCTCTTCGCCTTTTTTCAAAGCCAGCCATCCCACACGGGCGGCCGCCGACTGCGCCATGTGCTCGATAATGCCACACTCGCAAAACCTGCCGTTCTCGCAAAACATATTCTGCGGAAGCAACGTAAGCGTGGTATGCGAAACACCCGCTTCGTCCAAACCTGCAAAACCGTCTATCATGACCATCGGCGGCCGCTGGGGTATCAGTTTTATAACGTCTGTTTCCTGCATACCACTATCGAATGTCCCATTCCCAAACCATCGTGTATCGTTTCCGCCTCAAGCCCCGCATCCCTCACGCAACGCAGCATATCGTCCGAATGATACATCTTGCTGTTTCCATTGGCCATTGCCGTAAAATAAACGCTGGTGAGGGTAAGGCAATAGGCGGCGGTTTCAAACTGCTGGCGGTCCCAGAAAGTTTCCATGATGAGCAGACGCGTGTTCCCGTCCATAGCCTGTGCGGCACGGCGCAAAATGCTTGTTACCTGTTCTTCCGAGAAACAATCCAGAAACTGGCTCATCCAGATGATATCGAATTTCCGCGAGGGGAATGCCGTATTTTCATCCAACAGGTCCGCACCGTAGCCCTGTATGCGCTCCGCGCCGGGTTTCCCTTCCGTAGCCTTCTTCATCAGCCCTATCTGTTGCGGCAGATCCATAATGGTAACCTCCACATCGTCATCATGTTCCACGCACTTCATGGCCCACCTTCCCGTATTTCCGCCCACATCCAAAAGCGTCTTTACTTTCTTTTCCCCTCCGAAAACAATTTTCAAGGCAGCATCGAAAGAAGCGTCCGAATAATAGTGGTCGAATCCGAACCAACTCTTTTGAACCTCTGCGGGCAAAGAGGAAAGGGCTTCATAAATCGTGGCCCATTCCCCGAACACTTTCAATCCTTCCGGCTTTCCGTTACAGAGCGATTCTTCCAAATTGAAAAGCCCCAGATAATTGACATCGTGGTTAAAGTTCATGTTGGCACGTACCATCGGGTCGTTGAGCAAGAACCAACCCGTTTTGGAAAGCGTGTATTTTTGCCCCGATACCTTGACCGTTCCTATCGACAGGGAGGCTTCCAGCAAGACTTGCGCCGCATAGCGCGAAAGTCCCGTCTTCTGCATGATTTCCTCCTGGGTCAGACCCTTCGGATTATCGGAGAGATCTTTCAGGATACCGAACTTCACCATCAGCCGCGACACCTGGAACACCACCGGTGCAAAGGCGATTTCCTGGGCAAGATGCTGCGCCTCGGCCGCAGACAAGGTTTCGTGTGCGTATTCTTTTTCAAGAGCCGGAAACAACTTCATTTTTCAATTCTTTTCGTCGGTTTTCTGACCGATGTTCCAAAAACGGTAAAAATTAAACCATTGACGCGGATAGGTCTTTACTATCCGTTCCAACGACGCCACATAACATTCCACCAATTTTTTTTCATCACCGGCCTCTTCGGGTGTGGCTTCGATAAAGATAAAACGGTAGGTCCGTTTCTTTTCCCGCATCGCGTAATAAAAAAACACCGGCATCCGGCAACGCGTAACGATTCGGAACGGCCCGTCCGGAAGAAGCGTTTTCCCGTTGAGGAAATCCACCGCAAGGGTCGCTTCCCTATCCACATAACGGTCGGCGTTGAAACAAACGTATTCGCCCTTGTTGAGCGCCACTTTTATCTGCACCATCGCCTCTATCGCGCCCTTGTTTACCGCTATGACCTTGTAATCCGCGCCGCATCCGCTTCTTTCCAGCACTTTCTTAATCCGTTCATGCTCGGCATCAAACATCACGATATTGATTTTTTTGCCGTATTCACCAAAAAAAACGGAGCCGGCATCCCAACACCCCACATGCGCTCCCATCATAACAACTCCCGAATTGGAAATCACTTCGATAAAGCGGTCGTGATTCTCGAATTCAAAGCGGTATCTGCGCTGCAATCCCGCCCGAATCGCCACCCTGTCTATCAAGGTCTGCCCAAAAACGTAAAAATGCCGGTACACCTCAACGGCAGACTTCATGCGGCCATACCCCAAACGCTTCCGGTTATACTCCCAAACAGCGCGCACCGCCTTGGGCGCGAAAAACAGAAAATGAAACACCACGACAGCCA
>CAZEOJ010000011.1:2323-4068 GCA_964513825.1 uncultured Bacteroidaceae bacterium | reverse complement strand
ACAGCGCGCACCGCCTTGGGCGCGAAAAACAGAAAATGAAACACCACGACAGCCAACACCGTATAGGCGAAACGGATTCCGAAAACCTTGATGGAAAAAATAAAGAAAAGGTATCCGAAACTTCCACCCCGCGATTTTCCGTTCCACTGCCGTTCCTGTTTCCTATCCATTTATCTTGGTATCGAGCAATTGATAAAAATCGGCAAAAGTTTTGATGTCGATAAAGTCCGAGCCATTGAGCGTCACTCCGAAATTCTGGTCTATCAGCACCACCACATCCACCAAGTCCAGACTATCCATCCCCAAGGTTTCCTTCAGCAAGGCATCCGGCAAAAACAAGGCTTCGTCCAGCTCAAATTCCTCTGCCAACACTTGATTCACTTTCGCGATAATCTCTTCCTTTGTCATTTTTTTCTCTTTATCTTAATTCTCAACCAATGTCTAACCTAAGCTTTAAACTTCTTCACAACCAAGGTGGAGTTGGTTCCACCAAAGCCGAACGAATTACTCAAAAACATATCGAATCCGGCATCCACCCTACGGCCGGGAATATTCAACAAAGCGGAAGCCTCATCGGGTTCTTCGAAATTGAGGTTGGGCGCGATAAAACCATGTTGCATCATCAGCATCGAATAAACCACCTCGCTGGCACCCGCCATCCACATTTCATGCCCCGTAAACGATTTGGTGGATGCCACATAAGGCCGGCTGTTTCCGAACACCTCGGCTATCGCTTTGGCTTCGTTCAAGTCTCCTATGGGCGTGGAAGTGGCATGCGCGTTCACATAGCCTATCTCTTGTATCGAAACGCCGGCACTCTCTATGGCACGCCGTAAAGAGGTGGCAGGCCCCACCACATTCGGAACGGAAATATGTTCTCCGTTCGACGAGAACCCATAACCAATCACTTCACCTAAAATCTTTGCCCCCCGTGCCACCGCCGATTCATAGCTCTCCAAAATCACCGCAGCCGCACCGCCGCTGGGAACCAGACCGTCCCGGTTCTTGTCGAAAGGCCGGGATGCCTTTTGAGGCGCATCTTCCCGCATGGAGAACGCGCTCAAGGCATCGAAATTCCCTACCGAATAAAGGTTCACTTCTTCCGCACCGCCGCAGATGATGCGTTCCTGCAAGCCCTGCTTTATCAGAAGAAAAGCGATACCGATGGCATGGGCGCCGCTGGCACACGCGCCCGACACCGTAAAATTGATGCCGCGCAGGTTGAAAATCGTGGAAAGGTTCATGGTTACCGTCGAATTCATCGACTGAAAGATATTGCCCGAACCCACCATGGCGGTATTGCGTTTTTCCCGAATGATGTCCACACCGGTAACCGTCGCTTCGGCGCAACTGTCGTTGCCGAACAGTATGCCCGTTTCGTGTGCGGCAAGATAATCACGGTCCATTCCCGCCTGCAACAAGGCTTCTTCGGTTGCCACATACGCATACTGCCCCTGTTCCGAAAGGCAAAGCCGCTGCCGCCTGTCCAGCCTGCCTTTCAGTTCAGGCAAGCGCAATATACCCGTCAACATGGAACGATACCCGAATTCCTTTCTCTTGGGATCGATGCCTATTCCCGATTTGCCTTCATAAAGGGATTGCAACACTTGTTCCTTATTTTCCCCTATGCAGGAATAGATTCCCATTCCGGTAATGACAACCCTTTTCTCCATGTCTGCTGTTTCGTCTTAGTATAATCCTCCGTTAATTGAAATAGTTTCACCGGTAATGTATGCGGCTTTGTC
>CAZEOJ010000011.1:0-2223 GCA_964513825.1 uncultured Bacteroidaceae bacterium | reverse complement strand
AGTATAATCCTCCGTTAATTGAAATAGTTTCACCGGTAATGTATGCGGCTTTGTCCGATACCAAGAATGCCACCAACTCCGCCACTTCTTCCGCCTCGCCGAAACGACCTGCGGGAACCATCTTTTTGAGCGCGGATTCATCCAAATCCTGCGTCATGTCAGACTTGATAAAGCCCGGCGCCACGGCATTCACCGTTATCTTACGCGGCGCCACTTCCTGCGCCAACGCCTTGGTGGCGCCAATCAAAGCCGCCTTAGCCGCCGAATAATTCACCTGTCCGGGCATTCCTTTAAGCCCCGAAAGCGAAGATATGTTTACAATACGGCCAAACCGTCTGGTCATCATGTTTTTAAGCAGGCCGCGCGTGATATGGAAAAAGCCGTTGAGCGTGGTATCAAGCACCTTGTGCCAATCGGCATCCGGCATAAAGACCATCAGGTTGTCGCGCCGTATGCCCGCATTGTTGACCAGAACGGCGATATAGGCACCGGGATGTCTTTCCTGCCAGTCTGCCATCGCCTTTTCGATCTGTTCCGGACAAGACACATCGAAACGCAACAACTCTGCCGTTCCCCCTGCGTTCCGTATCGTTTCCACCGTTTGAAGGGCAGCGGCTTCATTGGCGGCATAATTGATGATTACCGGATAGCCGTCTTGCGCCAGACGAACCGCCACAGCTCGTCCGAT
The DNA here is from genome assembly GCA_964513825.1 of uncultured Bacteroidaceae bacterium. Lineage (GTDB taxonomy): Bacteria > Bacteroidota > Bacteroidia > Bacteroidales > P3 > Pullibacteroides. The sequence continues at coordinate 1,535 of CAZEOJ010000011.1, read as the reverse complement.
ACCCCGGCTGCCGCCCGTCACCAACGCATATCTTTGGATTTCACCAGAAAAACGTTCTCTCTGTTCCATCTTATTCCACCGAGGTTTGAGCCAGCATTTCCTGCAATGCCGCTATTTCTTTGTATTTGGGTGTATCCTCCTTGAACGTGGGCACGATTCCGCGCACACGGTCGTATATCTTCCGCGTGGCGGGCGCCAACCGGTCGGCCATCGAAAGGCAATCGACCGCCTGCGCCAAAGCCAACATCAGGATGGCCAGCACCTGACTCGCATTTTCCACCACATGGCGGCACAGCAAAGCCGAATTGGTTCCCATGCTCACGATATCCTGATTGTCGTTGTTGTTCGGAATCGAATGAACGTACATCGGATTGGACAGCGTCTGGCTTTCGGCCGTGGTGGAAGTGGCGGTGAACTGCGAGGCCTGCATGCCGTAGTTCAACCCCAAGACACCCATATTGACAAACGGCGGCAGAATGCCGTTGATACGGTCGTGGAACAGGTAGTTCAACTGGCGCTCGGCCAACATGGTCATCTTGGTAAGGGCAATCTTGAGCTTGTCCATCTCGAACGAAACGTAATCTCCGTGGAAGTTGCCGCCATGATAAACGTTTCTTGTGGCGGGATCCACCACCGGATTGTCGTCCACCGCGTTCAATTCCGCCTCCAGCACCGTGGCGGTGTAACTTATCGTATCGTAAACCGCACCCAGAACCTGCGGAATGCAACGCAGGGAATAATAAGGCTGCACTTTTGTCTGGAACACCTCTTGGGAGGAACTGTGATAGAGTTCTTCTTCCCGATTGCGCAGACAACGGCTGCCCTTGGCCAACTCACGCATCCTCGCCGCCACCGCCTGCTGCCCCCTATGGTCTTTGAGGCCATTGAGCACTTCCGACATAAAGTCATCGTAGGAGGAGGCCACTTCGTTAATCATTACCGAAGCCGCCACCGCCCAATCGAACAGCCGTCGGGCCGAAAACAGGTTCACCAAACCTATGCCGGTCATCACCGCCGTGCCGTTGGTTACGGCAAGCCCTTCGCGAACCCCTATTTCCAAGGGTTTGATGCCGGTCTGCCTCAACACTTCCGCCGTAGGCCGCCTTTCTCCTTTGTAGAACACCTCACCTTCGCCAATCAAAGCCAAGGCGATATGCGCCAACTGCACCAGATCACCGCTCGCGCCCACGCTGCCGTGTTCGGGCACCACGGGCACGATTCCGGCATTGAGAAAAGCCGTCAGCACATCTATCAACTGCGGGCTCACGCCCGAATGTGCCTGTATGAACGTTTGCAGACGCGCAATCATCGCCGCCCGCACACAGATTTCGGGCAGGGGTTTGCCCGCGCCGGTGGCATGACTGCGGATAATGTTGTATTGAAGCTCCTTAAGATGATTGTCGTCGATGCGCCATTGCGCCATCGGTCCGAAACCGGTATTGATACCGTAAATCACCTTGTCTTTCGAAAACTCCTTGAGAAATTCGTGACAGGCGGTTACGCTTGCCCTGTCTTTAAAAGCAATCGGTTCTTTT
>CAZEOJ010000010.1:0-22778 GCA_964513825.1 uncultured Bacteroidaceae bacterium | reverse complement strand
AAGGATTGGGGTAGAAGTGCAGGGGTGCGTCCTCCGGATTCTCTACCGCCGTATCGTCGCCGTTGTCGTCGTCTTTTATCTCAAACTTCACCGACACCTTTGGAGATACCTTGTTGTTTGCATAAGAAGCCGCTACTTCCGCGGTGTGTTCACCTACGGAAAGGCCTTCCACATCATATTTCGTTTTACGCGGAGAGGCTACTTTCTCTCCGTCCACATAGATGTTGTAGCGTTCGGGAAGCGGTTTGGCCGAGGAGTCGATTTCCCACGACAAGCAGGCGGTAAGGTGATCTATCACTACGGTAAGGTTCTTGACAGGTAAATACGCTTCCGTGTCGCCGTTATCGTCTCCGTTGTCGTCCCCATTATCATCTCCGTTGTCGTCTCCGTTGTCGTCCCCGTTATCATCTCCGTTGTCGTCTCCGTTGTCGTCCCCGTTGTCGTCCCCGTTGTCGTCCCCGTCATCTGGATTTTCGGGGTCATCCGGGTTATCCGGGTCGTCGGGATTATCATCCCCCTCCTCTACCATTGCGAAAAGTTGGATGTCAATAATCGTAGAGTTGATATTATTATAAGTGTCGAATCGGGGACTGCTTTGATTATAGGCCAACAGAAAACTTTTCCCTGCGGGTTTGAGGGTGGCGGTGCCGTCCGAAGCCACACTGATGCTCCATTCTGCCACGCTTGTTTCGTTGGTCAAGGTCTTTACCGTGGTGGAGGAAATATATTTTCCGTCAGCCTTGTCGTACAAAGCCCAGTTGCCGTTGCTTTGCTTTTTCAGGATAATCGCGTGTACACCCTCTTCGTCCGCGCTTTGCACCACTTCGGTTTTAATCGCGTTTCCGCTGATTTCCACGGGATAATCCACACGGAATTTCCCGTTCAATTCACCCATAGCTACATCATAGCTTTCGCAGACAACGATACATTCCATACCGTCCTGCAAGGCAGAGGTAGAGGTAATCAGATTGTAGGCACCCGCCACACCGGAAACACCGGGCGTATCGCCCTCGTCGTCCCCGTTATCATCGCCATTGTCACCACCTTCGTCGGGCGTTTGCTTGTTGGCGGGAAAGAAATTGATGAAGATACCCTGCTCATCGTTATAGGCACCCATGCCGGCACCGATACCACCCTCACCGGGTTCCAAATCGTCCAATTTATACCAACCATCGCAATCACCGCTCCAACCCCAGTTGAAGTGGAAATAGTTGTCGTCGCGGTAGCCGTCGCATACAAAGGCGTGGCCCGAATTGTCCGTGTAGTCGGCGCCCGAGTAATACAAGGGACGGCCTTTGTCCAATTCGCCTTTCACAAGGTTAGACCACTCTGTATTGGTATAATATGTCTTGTATTCGTCACTCCGCATTTTGTAGGTGGCTTTGGCGTTGTAGTCCATATGCTTGATCATCCCGTTCAAGGCATCCTCATCATAGGCACCGCTGCCGTCGTAGCTGTATTCCATATTGCAGGCATAGCCGATGTCGCGCATCAAGGTGGCGATGGCCGTCTTTTGGGCCGTGGTGGACGACGACTTGGAATAGTCGCAGAGCATATTTCCCCAGTCGTAGGTAGACTTGCTCAGGTCCAACGTATATGTTTTGGTGTTGTTTCTGTTGATATAGGCGGAGCAGGAAGCCGTACCCTGTCCGTGGTAGGGATATTCGTAGAAACGGGCGATTTGCGCCAAAGCCGTGGCCACGCATCCCGTGTACATAGGTTCCTGTTTGTTGCTGGGATTAGGGCAGAGGTTGCTGTAAGGCACGTCCTGGTCGTAACGGATGGCACCGTCCTTGAAATTCTCGAGCAAGGGAGCCACTTTGATTGTACCGGCCTTGGGAGCGGGGTCCGCATTCGTGCGGGCCTCTATCGTGCCGTTCGCCACAGCCTCCTGATAGGCGCGAATCTGCTTTTCGTAGTGCGAAAGCCACCATTTCAGATTGGCGGGCAGGTTCTGGGAACGGAAAGTTCCTTGGAATGAATATCCCAACACGGCCTGCAAATCATCGTCGCCGCTCATCACCAAAAAACCTTTGTCGTCGCCCACATTGAACACATAGTAGGGCAGGGTCTGCGAAGCGTCTTTCGGCATGGGGGGATAGACCAACGCGAAGTCGGCCGCGCCGAGCGATTTGGCGGCGGGAACCGAAGCGGTGTAGAAAGCCTGCGCTGCTTCCCGCGCGCGGTCGGCACCGATCGGCGCGGCAAAAGCCACCTGTCCGAGAAGAAGCAGACTCAATAAGAGTGCAAATACGTTTCTTTTCATGATGTTATTTTTAATCGCTATAAAAATACAAATAAAACGTTACAAAAAAAGGCTGTCCGAAAAATCCGCACAGCCTTTTTCTTCTTCCTCTCTGCATCATCCGCACTTGGAATAACCGCAGGTGAGACACACCAGACAGCCTTCCTTGTAGACCAACGAATGCTCCTTGCAACTCGGGCATTGGGCCTTCTCGGCTATCGTGCCGTCAGGAATGTATTTCTTGAGGGCGCGCACCACACCGTTCTTCCACGTGTTGATCTGGTCGGAACCCACTTTGAGGCCGCTTATCAGATCCACAATCATGGGCAGCGGCGAACCTTGACGCAGGATACTCGAAATCAAGATAGCGTAGTCCCAATACATGGCGTCGAACGTACGCGAGAGCCCCTCCCAATGCACCTTGTAACCGTCCTTGTCCTTAAACTCGAAGTCATAGCGGGTGGTGTCGGTCTCCTCATCCTTCACGCGCACCACCCAACCCTTGGTAACCGAAGCGGGAAGCGGAAAATCTTCGGCCGTACCCGTAAAGATTTCGTAGGGGCGACCTTCGTAAAGACCCACCACGGCAATCCATTTGGTGTAGTCGTTCTGAAAACGCACCACATCGGCCTCCAAACTCTTGGGGCGCGTGGGCAGCTTGGCCGGCGCGGCGTCTTCCTTTTTCTTCTTGTCGTCGGCAATCAACACACCCGAACGCGAGCCGTCGCGGTAAATCGTCATGCCCTTGCAGCCGCATTGCCAGGCGGTGGTATAAATCTGGCTCACCAATTCCTCTTTGGTATTGGCCGGCACATTCACCGTAACGCTGATGGAGTGGTCCACCCATTTCTGCACCGCACCCTGCAACTGCACCTTGCTCACCCAGTCTATATCGTTGGAGGTGCTTTGCCAATAGGGCGACTTCTGCACCAATTCGTTCAGTTCCTTTTCGCTCATCGCCTTCACCTTGTCCAATTCGTAGCCTTTCACGTTGAGCCATTCCACAAATTTGGGGTGAAGCACGGTATGTTCCTCGAACGAGTCGCCCACATCGTCCACGTAGTCGATATGCACGTTCTTGTCGTTGGGGTTTACCTTGACGCGGCGTTTATAGGCCACCATAAAGGCAGGTTCGATGCCCGAGGTGGTCTGCGTGCAGATGCTCACGCTGCCGGTGGGAGCGATAGTGAGCAGGGCGATGTTGCGGCGCCCGTATTTCACCATATCCTGATAGAGTTCGTTATCGGCCTCGCGCAGACGGTTGATGAAAGGATTGCGCGATTCGCGTTTGGCGTCGAAGATAGGGAAGGCGCCGCGTTCCTTGGCCATTTCCACCGACGAACGGTAGGCGGCCAAAGCCAGGTTCTTGTGCACCTCCACCGAAAATTCCGTCGCTTCCTTGCTGCCGTAGCGCAAGCCCAGGGCGGCCATCATGTCGCCCTCGGCGGTGATGCCCAGACCTGTGCGGCGGCCTTGCGAACTGCGGTCCTTGATTTTGTGCCAAAGCTCGGTCTCGGTACGCTTCACGTCTTCGGTCTCGGGGTCGGCGTTTATCTTGTCCAGGATGCGGTCCACATGGTCGAGCTCCATATCAATGATGTCGTCCATGAAACGCTGGGCGATACCCACATGCTTACGGAAGAGTTCCATGTTGAAGCGCGCCTTGTCCGTAAACGGATTTTCCACATAACTGTATAGGTTCATGGCCAAGAGGCGGCAGCTGTCGTAGGGACAGAGGGGAATTTCGCCGCAGGGGTTGGTCGAGACCGTGCGGAAACCAAGGTCGGCATAGCAGTCGGGCACCGATTCGCGCAGAATGGTGTCCCAGAAAAGCACGCCCGGTTCGGCGCTCTTCCAAGCGTTGTGGATGATTTTGTTCCACAGTTTGCGGGCGTCCACTTCCTTGGTGTAGACAGGTTTGTCGGAGTCTATGGGATATTGCTGAATGAAAGGCTTGCCGCTTTCCACGCACTGCATGAATTCGTCGGTAATCTTGACCGAAACGTTGGCGCCCGTCACCTTGCCTTCTTCCATTTTGGCGTCGATGAAACGCTCGGAATCGGGGTGTTTGATGCTGATGCTGAGCATCAACGCGCCGCGGCGGCCATCCTGGGCCACTTCGCGGGTGGAGTTGGAATAGCGTTCCATGAAAGGCACGATGCCCGTGCTGGTGAGCGCGCTGTTCTTTACAGGGCTTCCCGTGGGGCGGATATGCGAGAGGTCGTGGCCCACGCCGCCGCGGCGCTTCATCAACTGCACCTGTTCCTCATCGATTTTCATGATGCCGCCGTAGGAGTCGGAATTCCCTTTGTTGCCCACCACAAAGCAGTTGGAGAGCGAGGAAATCTGAAACTTGTTGCCGATGCCGGCCATAGGGCTGCCCTGCGGAATGATATAGCGGAAATTCCGCATCAGTTCAAACGCTTCTTCTTCCGAAACGGGATTGGGATACGCGCTTTCTTTCTTGAAAAGTTCGCGGGCAATGCGGCGGTGCATGTCGTCGGGGGTAAGCTCGTAGATGTTGCCCTCGCTATCTTTAAGGGCGTATTTGTTCATCCAGACGGTAGCCGCGAGTGTGTCGCCGTTGAAGTAGCGGGTGGAGGCTTCCAAAATCTCTTTGGGGTCGTACTTTTTCATATTGCCTGCGATATCCTGTTTTTTAGCTGACGGTTGTTCATCTTCGGTAGTGCAACGGTTTATGGAATTACGACCCTCCTGAATCTTGTTGTAAGGGCTCTGCTCCTCCTGATGTCCATCTTCCGCATCAAGGAAGGCGGTCTTGTGCTCCGACTCGTTCTCAGAGAATAAACTTAAATCCATAACAATTTCGTTGCTAATAAATTACTATAAAACAAGGCCCGTCTTCGGGTTCGCAGAAGACAGGGAAACAAAAATAGATGTTTTCCCCTCACCTCTTTTTAGAGAAACGTTATTCTTGTTAACAAATTTTGTCAACAAATTTTTAAGTGGCTATATCGCGGTAAATACCACGTGCTTATAAATTCTCAACAAACCGTGTTGATAAATTAAACTTGACTTTTCCGCAAAAAAATATACCTGCGGAAACGCCCGTTTTTAGCCCGTTACGAGAGTTACGAAAGGCGGGATTTGAAATCGGGATAGGCGAAGTCGCGGCGGAAGAGGATACGGTTTCCCTCCACGATGCAGAGGGAGGGATGATGCACGCCGTTGAACATGGTGGTCTTGACAAAGGTATAGTGAATCATGTCGTTGAAAAGCAGAACCGCCCCCGCCTCGAGGGGTTTCTTGAAAAACCAGTCGCCCATATAGTCGCCCGCCAGGCAACTGTTGCCGCCCAAACGGTAGCGGTGCGTGTAGGCCGAGCGGTCGGGAACCTGCCCCTCGTACACCGCGCCGTAGACCTTGGCCATATAGGGCATTTCGAGACAGTCGGGCATATGTGCGGTAAAAGACACATTCATGATAGCCACCGGCGTGTCGCCTCCGTTGTGCACCACGTCTTCCACCCGTGCCAGCAGGTAGCCCGTCTCCCACACAAACGCCGCGCCGGGTTCCAGAATCACGTGCAGGTGCGGCCATTTCTCGCGGAAAGCTTTGATCCGGGCGATGAGCCGATTCAGGTCGTAACCCTGCCGGGTCATGAGGTGGCCGCCTCCGAAATTCACCCATTTCAAAAAAGGAATATAAGAGGCAAAGCGTTCTTCGAAACGGTCTATCAGCTTGCACGAACTTTCGGCATCCGATTCGCAGAGCGCATGGCAATGAAAACCCTCCACAGAGGTGTCGCCCTTGCAGAGCGTTTGCGGCGAGGGCAGGTCGCAGACCCGCACCCCGAGGCGCGAGCCCGGCACACAAGGATTGTAGAGATCGGTGCCTACCGACGAGATTTCGGGATTGACGCGCAGCCCCAACGAAACTTTGGGATTGGCTTGTACGACGTTCTGTCCGCAACGCGTAAGTTGATTTAAGGAGTTGAAAGTGAGGTGACTGCTAAGGCGCGCGATTTCGGCGGTGTCTTCCTGCGTGTAGGCAGGCGTATAGGTATAGGCGGGCGTACCCATTTCCTCAAAGGCCAACCGGGCCTCGTTGAGCGAACTTGCCGTGGCGCGGGTAAATCCTTTTTCGCGCAGGAACGGAAAGGCCTTCCACATGGCAAAACCTTTCAGGGCCAGGATGATTTCCACGCCGGCTTCGTCGCGCACGCGGGCAAGCGTGCTGAGGTTGCGGTCGAGCAAAGTCTTGTCCATCACATAGCAAGGGTTGGGCAGGGTGGAAAGGAGGGCGGGGGAGAGGGGCAAGGTGTCGGGCGTCATGGCAGTAGGGTTTCGGTTCATTCCGTAAAAAAATCGTCGGCAAAGTTAAGCAAATACGCTTTCTCTACCGTGCGGGTGAGGGCGGTGTAGAGCCAACGCAGAAATTCCACGTCGAGCATGTCTTCGGTAAAATAGCCTTGGTCGATAAACACGCACGGCCACTGGCCGCCCTGCGTCTTGTGGCAGGTGAGCGCGTAGGCGTACTTAATCTGCAAGGCATTGAAATACGGATTCTTTTTCAGAAACTCGATGCGTTTGGCCTGTGTGGTCAGCTCCGGATAGTCTTCGAGAATCTTCTCGCCCATTTCCCGAATCTGCGCATAGGGCAGGCTGGCCGCCTCCACATGCAGCGCCTCCGTCAATACCTTCACCTCCAAGACCGGCTCGTCGGGATAGTCCACCAGACGCGCCTCGATATCGGCAAAGTGAAAACCGTAGAGTTCTTCCCGATGCTTTATCTTCATCACCTCTATCATATCCCCGTTGGCGATAAAGCCCGCTTTCGAGCCCTCGGGCAGCCAAAAATAATTGTTTTTGAGCACCATGAGCAGGTCGCCCGCCACAAGTTCGCTCTCGTGCCCGAAGATACGGCAGCGGATTTCGTCGTTAAACAGGTTGGCGCGTTTGTTGGAGCGCGTGATGAACACGATATCCTCCCGCTCCCTGCGGCTGTATTCTTTCTGCAAGATGTCCTCCAATTCCTCCCCGCCTATGCGTTGCAGATCCACGCGCATATCGCTGTCGCCCGGCTGCAAGGCAAAGAGCGGCAGACGCACCGCCGCGTATTCCTCCTCCGCGATTTTCTCGCGCAGGAGGGTGGCGTTTTCGAGCACCAACGAGCCTTTGCCCTGCCGCACCACTTGGTCTAAGGTATAGGAGAAAAACTGAAACGGAAACGAGGAGGAGAGGTAATCCAAATCGAGGGCGGGACTGTAAGGCGAGCCCACGGGTGGCAACTGCGCGCTGTCGCCCACCAACAGCACGCGGCAACGGTAGCCGCTTTGCACGTAGCGGAAAAAATCAAAGAAGAGCGAATCCTCCTCGCCGATCATCGAGGCCTCGTCTACAATATATAAGGTGTTCCTTGAACGGTTTTGTTTAAGGCTCATGCCTTTGCCGGCGCCCAAAAAATTCGTTTCGGGGCGGGCGGCGGACGCCTCGTCGGCATAATAGATCTGCTTGTGAATCGTGTAGGCCGGTCTTCCCGAATAAGCCGCCAGCACTTTCGCCGCCCGCCCCGTAGGAGCCAGCAGCACCGGCGTGATGTTCAGAGCCGGCAGCACCTTCACCAACGCGCTCACCACCGAAGTCTTGCCCGTTCCCGCGTAGCCGGTCAACACAAAACCCACATCCTCCCGAAAGTGCAGGATAAACGAAGTCAGTTCCCTAATCAGCCCCGCCTGCCCCAACGTAGGCGTAAAAGGCAGCTGACGGGCCATCATTCCGACTATATCTTCCCTTGTAAGTTTTGTTGCCATTTCCACGCGCTGCGCGTCATCTCGTCCAACGTGCGGGACGCTTTCCATCCCAAAAGCTTTTCCGCTTTCTCGGCATTCGCCCAGATCTGCTCGATATCGCCTTCCCGCCGTCCGGTGATTTCGTAGTTGAGCCTGCAACCCGTGGAGCGTTCGAAACTCTTGATGATATCCAGTACCGAATAGCCACAGCCCGTTCCGATATTAAAGAAATCCAAGCCCTCGAAATCACCCTTTTCCATGTGCTTCAAGGCGCAGACATGCGCGGCGGCCAAGTCGCATACATGGATGTAGTCGCGGATAGGCGTACCGTCGGGCGTGTTGTAGTCGTTGCCGAACACCATCAGTTTCTCGCGGATTCCCGCCGCCGTCTGGGTGATAAAAGGCATGAGGTTGCTCGGCACGCCGTTGGGCAGTTCTCCGATAAGCCCCGAAGGATGTGCGCCGATAGGATTGAAATAGCGCAGGGCCAAAATCTTCCACGGCTTGCCCACGGGTTCTTTCGCCGCCGCCCGCACCGTATAGGCGTGCACGACATCCGCCAGAATATCCTCGGCAATCTGCTTGGTGTTTCCGTAGGGGCAGTTGGCCGCCAGCCGCGGCGTCTTTTCGGTGACGGGCAGTTTCTTCGGCTGTCCGTACACCGTGCACGACGACGAGAACACCAGCATCCTGCAATCCGATTTCTCCATACCCTCCAACACATTCAGCAACGAATCGATATTGTTGCGGTAGTAATGGAGCGGAACACGCACCGATTCTCCCACCGCCTTGGCCGCCGCGAAGTGAATCACGGCATCGGCATCCGAATGGATGTTGAAGAATTGCAGACACGCCTGCCGGCTGCTCAGATCCACCTGCTCAAACACAGGCCGCTGCCCGGAAATCTTCTCGATATTGTCCACCACCGATGCCAACGAATTGCTGAGATTGTCGGCAATCACCACCGTATAACCCTGTTGCTGCAACTCCACCACCGTATGCGAACCGATGAATCCGCAGCCCCCCGTCACAATAACCTTTTTCATATCTCTTAAAAAAAAGACCCATAAGTCGAGCCTATGGGTCGGAGTTTTCCAAATCCGTGAACCGGTCCTGCTACCGCATGACGGGTACGTCGGGAATACCGAGTTTCTTCTTTACCAAAGGCATCACGTCCACCGCATCGGGGCCGGTATACAACGCATTGTTGCCCGCATCGAAGATATAGGCGAACTTGCCCTCTTTCGCCACCTCTTTCACCGCATTGGTGATTTTTTCGATGATAGGGGCCAAAAGCTCCTGCGTCTTGCGTTGATAGTCTTCTTCCGACTGTTGGGCGAATTCCTGCACCCGCACCTGCATATCCTGCAACTCGCGCGTCTTGGTCTGCTTGATCAATTCCGACCATTGGCTCTGGTTGTTCTGATATTCGGCGTATTTGGTCTGCAACTCGTTCTGCATACCGGCAATCAGGCTTTCCAATTCCTTGGCATATTCCTGCTGGGCACGCTGCGCCGAATCCATTTCGGGCATCATCTGCATCAGTTCGGTAGAGTTGAAATGACCCAGTTTCTGAGCCTTGACCGAAGAACAGAGTGCCACGGCCAACAATCCCGCCATAAGCGGCAATAAAAACTTTTTCATCTATCTTGTTTTAATTTTTTCGTTTTCAAGGATTGCAAAGATAGCAACATTCGTCAAAATGAGCCTACCTCTGCGGTTGTGCCTGCGGCAGAGGCTGAGCCTGCGGTTGCGCCGACGACTGCACCTTGCCCGGCTCGTAGCCCATGTCCTTCAACACCTCGTTGCTGATGTCGTTCTTGGGGTCGGCATAAAGGATGTTGGCGTTGTCGGAGCGGTCGAACACAAACACATACTGTTTCTGCTTGGCCTTTTTCTCGATAGCCGTATATACCTTGTCCTGAATGGGTTGAATCATCTCCGCACGTTGCTTGTAGAGGTCTCCGTCCACCCCGAAGCGCTTTTTCTGCAAATCCTTGGCGGCCTTTTCCTTGGCGATGATTTCGTTCTCGCGGCGGTTCTTCATGTCCTGCGTCAAGAGGGGGGCGTCGTTCTGGAACTTCTTGTAGAGCGCGTCGATTTCGGCGAACTTCTCTTCCAGTTCCTTCTGCCATTCAATGGAAAGCTTGTCTATCTGTTCCTGCGCCTGCGCGAATTCGGGAATGTTCGACAGGATGTATTCGGTGTTGACGTAGGCGTATTTCTGGGCACGGGCGCCGGTAAAGGCCGCGCTCGCCAGACAGAACAAGCCTGCAACTGCAATCCAAATGTATTTCTTCATGGCTCTTGATTTTTGAGTAAAGATACGTAAAATTTTATTCTGCGGCGGGGGTGGAGGGGATTTGCTCCGAGGGAGGCAGGATAAGCTGCTGTTCGGAGGGGTTGATGTCGACAATGGCTTTGACCACGTAGCGGGAGTGTCCGCGCCAGGGGAGCGCCCCGAAATACTCGGTGTAGCGCAGTTCCACTTCCTGACCGCCCGAACGCATCAACGAGTCGGCGATGACGGGGTCGGCAATCGAAAATTCAAACTCATTCGACTGCAAACCGCCTCCTCTCGAACGGAAACCGCTCTGAATCAGCTTGCCTTCGTAGGTCTTGAACAGAATGCCCTTGCGCACCACATAGTTGAGTTGCCCTGTCTTGACGCCCTCTCCGAAAGGAAAGTAGAAACGGAAGGCAAAAAAGATTACGAAAGCCGCCACCAGCACCAAAATGGTGATGTTCCGTACACGTCTCCAACGTCTGCGGCCGGGCGTGTTCTTCTTGGCGTCGCTGTTTTCGAAAATGTTTACATCCTGTTGATTCATGACCGTATTTTTAAATAGGTGTGAGCCGAAACAAAGATACAAAATTCGGGATATTGTTTTTTTAGGAAAAATAACTACCTTTGCCCTCCCGTTTGGGAGTTGCTCTCTTAGCTCAGTTGGTAGAGCAAATGACTCTTAATCATTGGGCCCAGGGTTCGAGTCCCTGAGAGAGCACAAAAAATCACGCAATACGTGGTAATAGACCGTCAAAATTCAGATACATTGAGTTTTGGCGGTTTTTCTTTATGCCGTTATGTGGTCATAAAAAGTATTTGATAGTACTAAAAATGTGCTTAATTTTGTATCGGGAATTGCGTGAATGTTTTTTTTAGCACAGACCACATAATGGACGTTAGATTCTATCTTAATGGGGCGGCAATGGATAAAAACGGAGATTATTCTATCCGCGTATCTGTAATGTCTAAGGGGGTACGGCTAATGACATCGACAGGATATAAGATTTCGGCGAATTTGTGGAACAAGGAGGGACAGAGGGTAAAAAAAGGAGCGGTGAATGCGAAAGGTATGCCGGCCAACATCATCAATGCAGGGCTTGATGCCATTCGTGCTCGGTTCGGGCGTTTGGACGATGTCAGCCGATCGTTTACCATAGAAGACTTGCGGGAGGAATTGTTCTCCTGTATAAACAAAAGACGCAGGGGAGGAACAGAAGAATCGGAAAAGGAAGATATACCTATTTCGGATGCTATCAAACGCTTTGTCGTGGATGCAGGACAACGGAATGGCTGGACGGCCAGCACCGTCCAGAAATTCAACACATTGGTAGGTCATTTGAATACATATAGTCCGGGCTTGAAATTGAAAGATTTGAACCGGGATTGTATATCGGATTTGGTACTGTATTATACGAAGAAGGGTTTGACAAACAGCACGATAAACAAGCAAATCAAGCAATTGAAGTGGTTTCTTCGGTGGGCGGAAGATCATGATTATGTTTTGGCGCCGGATTGGAAGAAGTTCTCAGCGAAGCTGAAGCAGCCGGAGAAGACTATCATTTTTTTGGACTGGGATGAATTGATGCGGGTCTATAATTGTGTTGTTCCTGAACAGAAACAATATCTGCAACGGGTGCGCGACGTCTTTTGTTTTTGCTGTTTCACCTCACTGCGGTATTCTGATGTAGCGAATTTGCGGCGGACAGACGTGTATCCGGATTACATCAGGGTAACGACTGTCAAGACCGCAGAAACGTTGGAAATTGAATTGAACGATTACGCGAAAACAATCTTGCAGAAATACGAAGGGGAACATTATCCTGGAGACTTGGCTTTGCCAGTCATCAGCGGGCAAAGAATGAACGGGTATCTACGTGAGTTGGGTAAGATGGTCGGATTGGACACGCCTATCCGCCAGGTGTATTATTCCGGAAGTGAACGTATCGAGGAGGTGCGGCCTAAATATGAATACCTGACCACACATTGTGGGCGGCGTACCTTTATATGTAATGCGTTGGCGTTGGGTATTCCGGTCGACGTGGTGATGCGGTGGACCGGGCATTCCGATTACACGGCCATGAAACCCTATATCGATATAGCCGACAAGGTGAAGGCGGCCGAGATGAAAAAGTTCAACAAAAGATAATGGAATAAGGGGTTATTGGATGTTTTTAAATAACTGCAATGCTTTTTCCTTATCGACCATTATCTTTCGTCCGTGTTGGATAACGGCAGGCTGCAAGAATGTATTCTTGTAGCGAGAGGCGGTTTTGGGGGATACGTTAAAAAGATTGCAGATGCCCTCTAAGCCGAAAGCATATTTACTATCTTCATATTCTGAAACATTCTCCTTTTGTTGCGTTTGCGGATTCTTATCCGTCTCACTCATTAACGCCAGAAACTCCTCTCCCGTCATCTGCCAAAGAGGCTTCTTCAACAGTTCGTTGTAGGTATTGTTGGACATGGCTTATTTTTGAGGGTTTATATTGATTTATCTATCATTATCGAATACAATCCGTTTTCATCGGCGGCGGTGGCCAACAGGCATTTATACGTATTGTATTCCCGGACCGTAGGGTTGTGTTTCTCCAGCACGGCAAATAACTGCCGGCTGAATGTAAGATGGTTGCACACCAGGCTTTGGCCGCCGGGCACACGGCGCAGACGTGTCTTGCCGGCAGCCTGTCCATAGGTGCGCAGGAAGAACCGTGTCTCCCCTTCTTGGGTGGCGGACGTGTCGGACAAGAACCATACAGGGTCGCCGACGGCCAAGTGGATGCGTTCCACCGCCGCGCGGGAAAAGAACACCTGCCCGTTTCTCCGTATGCGGACAAAGGCTTCCCATGTGTTCGTGGCCGATTGTATTTCCGTCAGGGTCTCCATCAAAACTCTCTATAAAAGTTCGCTTCCCGTTCCAGGTCCTCCGAAGAGGCCGTCGCTGCAGCCGGCACGGCGGGTTGCTGTCCGTTGTCCTCGGTCTTGTGGGCGGTATGCAGTATCTTGAGCTCGCTGACGGTGATGTCGAGCGATATTTTGGTCTCCTCCTGGGCCGTGCGGTAGAGGTGCGCCGATAGCCGTCCCCGCACGAACACCTCCATGCCGGGCAAAAGGTGTTCGGCGATTTTCGGGGGAGCGTCGAACCAAATGCAGGAAATCCACAGCACCTCGGGCGGTGCGCCGTTGCGTCCCACCGCGACATTATGCGCCACCGAAAACGTGAGGTATCGGCGTTCCTGTCCGTACCATCTGGCCGGTTGCCCGAGGCGGCCGACCAGTTCCGCTGCCAAGAATCCTGCCATGACTATCTGTCGGATTTTGGGGCAGCCTGTTCTCCGTCATCGGAGTTCGGACGGTCGGAACGGGAGAACCTGTTCAGGATGGAGCCGAGCTCCGGATTCAGGAAGATGTCGAACTTCGGATCCAGAGAGTCGAACATATCCAGCATCCGCCGAGAAGCCAGGGTGTCATCGGGCAAGAACGTCTGCAATAGGCTGTCGAGCCGTGCGGAGGCGTTATCGAGGTTCTCCAGGAACCCGGAGGGGAGCATGTCCGCGGTCTTTTGGGCCTCCTCCGACATAGACCGTTTGGGCGTGAAGGTATGGTACAGGGATATGAGGAGGGCCGCTGCCATGACGGGTACCATGATGAACAAGGTCCTGTTGTGCCGTTTGGCACGGCGCTGACGCCGTTGGAGGTAACGGCGGTAGCGGTTGTAGCGGAAGCCTATGTCGCGGTCTTCGGGCGCGTCGGGTTGGAAAGGATTGATCATGATGGAAGTCTTTAAAATTTATGGGTGAATGATTTTTTAGGCTTGAGGGTCGGCTTGGATACAGGCGTCCTGGATGCCGGGGCCGCGGGTGCCTGCCGCACCTCTTCTCTCCGTGTCTCCCCGTTACCTGTCAGGGCCTGCAGGTAATCGTTCAGGTCGTTGTGACGGGCATATTCGCCCCGTCCGTCGGTTACCCGGCAGTGCGGGGCATTCTGGGCAAGACGGGCGGTGAGTTCGGCCGTCTTTTCGTTCCCGGCGGCATCGTTGTCCAGCAGCAGGGTCACCTGTCTGCATTCTTGCAGCACAGGCACGGCGTGTGCCGCCAAGGCGGTGCTGTTGAGGACCACCGCCATGCCGTCGAATTCCGGGTGCAGCTGGCGGTAGGACAGATAGTCCAGGAAGCCCTCGAATACCGCCGCCCGGGAGGGATCTTTGGCGGTGATGGTGGTGATGGCCTTGTTGCCGATGGTGCCTTTGAAGTAAGGGTTGCGGATTTCGTAGCCGCCGCTGTCGTTCGGGAAGCCGAGCGCAAAGCAGCGGCGTCCCTTGGTATTGAGGTAATAGACTTCATGCAGACCGTAGCGGGCCGCCACAGACGGGTCTATGCTCCGTTGACGGGCGTAGTCGCCCAGCCGTTGGTTGGACCCGAAAGGCTTTACTTTGAGCAGCGAGAACGACCGGGGCGAGAGGGCGGTATCGCCTGGATCGTGGTTCGGTTCCGGAATCATCGGGGTGTATTGCTTGGCCTCGGGGGCGAAGTCGGCCAGCGTCTGGATGGTTTCGACGTAGGGACGTCGGTCCAAGGACATCGCCAGGTCGATGATGCTGCCGCCTTCTCCGGAAGAGAAATCTTTCCAGAAGTTGGAGTTACGGTGCACCACGAAGGAGGGTGTGCGGTCACCCTCCCGCAGGGGAGAGTGATACCACAGGTCGTGGCCGTTCTGGCGCACGGGCTCGATGCCGCGCGAGGTGAGCCAGGCTTCGATGGGTATCTGTCGGATAAGGTTTATATCAATCATGTTTCTTGGTTTTGGAGTGGCGTGAAGCTTTTCTATGATTCTCCACGTTCTTTTGTAATAGGCGCAACGCCATATCGCCGTCCAGCATATATCGCTTGCCGTCCTTGCCAGCAAGGACGGCAGGCTTCAGGATAGTATCCATCTGCTTCAAGGCGGTAGGACGGGAGCAATGTAGGAAACCGCATATCTCGTCCAGCCCCACTAGAAGACCAATGGGTGAAAGCTTGGGGCTAGATTTCCGTTGAGCGCTGACATACATGATATGGAGGTGACGGTCTATCACTTCTTCCATCACCTGCTTCACAACGGTGGCTAGTTCTTCTTGGGTGGTGTGTATGGGGGCGCACATAGCTATCGCTTGTTGTTTTTTTTGCGAAAATTTTCACCAAACAGAAAGTCTTTCATGTTTGTTATATTTGCGTAAAGTATTGTTGTATTGGTTATTTGTGCTAATAATTATAACATTATTTGTTCTAATTATTCACAAAAGTAGTAAAAATTTATTATGCGCGAAAATTTGAAAACAAGCGATTTTGAACGATTGCGTAAGGTTTGTTCGTATATAATTGATAGTGCGATAGCTAAAAATTATAGCGAATTGAGTTCTTTGTTGGGGTATTCGGTTCATACGAGTTTGTCTCATGTGTTACATGGAAAAACGGCTATACCCAAAAAGTTATTGGACAAAATCAAGGTGCTTGCACCACAAATTAATGTTGATTGGATCTTGACTGGAGAGGGCGAAATGTTGTGCAAGCGGAACGAATCGGCGCCGCAGGTGGAACTGCGGAAAGTGGATCGCTTTGTAACGTTTCTGTATGCGGAGAATATTCAGATAAAGGGGGCGTTGGAGCAGTTGAAATGGACACGCCGGGCCTACGACAAGGCGTTACGGGAGGATTTGACGTTGCAGCAGCTGGCGGACATCGAGGTGGCCTATCCGCGTCTCAATATGGAGTGGGTAATGGAGGGTGTGGGATATATGGTGCAGCCCGAGGAAGTGAACTCAATAAAATTCATGAAGAAGATACTGGCAAAAGTGGATGCGCTTGAGGCAAAAGTGAATCGTCTTGAAAGGTATATCAAGAAGCAGAAAGGAAACAGATAAAAGAAAGGGCAGTCCGTGATGGACTGCCCTTCTTTCTTGTTTTTGCAAAAACTATTTTTTCAGGTAGGTGATTTGGTACTTAATGGTGCGGGTTGATGTTTTGGATATTCGGTAAATTGTTGATATAAATCCATCCTCTGTAAAGTCATAATTATAAGTATAATTAAGGTCAGAGGAAGGAAGCCCTTGGCATTTTTTGCCCAAATATCCGTCCGAAAAACCAAAAAAATGAGAGAGAGGGAAAAGACCGACAAGGTTTTCGTCAATATCATATCTTCTCCATGTTTGGAAGAAGGCACACCAATCGATATTGGAAGGGTTTGAGTTTGTGGGGATATAGGTTACCTCTTCGTTGACAATATTGCCTTCTTTCCATTGGAAAGTCCGGAGTAATTCGTCTCCGTCGAATACATCATGTAGGTATCCGTTATCATCGTAGGTCAGGCGATAATTGTAGGAGTCTTCCAATCCCCTGTATGCAACAATCCATCTATTTTTGTTTAAATAGCAATTTACATTTATAATATCACCCAAATCCTCAGAAATTTGTAAGGTGTCGTTATTTCTTTCGAAAGAAAGAATGACTTCTCCATCATCAATTTTTTTTAATGTTCCATCACTATTATATTTAAAATTGGTAATCTCATTTTCGCCATCATCGTAAAAATAAGTGATTTTTTCCACCAGCCTTTCCCCGGCCTTGTTGGTGGCGTAGACGGTTTTCTCCTCCGGCTTGTTGCAGGAAGTGGTGAGCGTGAGGGCGAACAGGCAACCCAAGGCCGCCAAAAGGGTCAATCTCATTTTCATGACAGTTTTGTTTAAAATTTTTATTATAATAAATTGCTATTTCTTAAAGTCTTACATATGGCATGCAAAGGTATGATAAAATTTTTAATCCGAAAGTTGGCTCATTTTCTGCTTATTGTTCATCAGATTCCAGTTCTTTCTCGATTTCCTCAATCGTAGGCAAGCTGCCACGGAAGTCTTTCGGTAGGGCTTGTCCCAATTCGTAGTCTGATATGCCGATGGGCTTCTGGATATCACGCAAGGCGTATTCGGCCTTGATACGGTCTTTGTTTTTGCAAAGAAGCAGTCCAATCGTTTGGTTGTCTCCCTCCCGGCAAAGAATGTCGTCCACGGCGGAACAATAGAAATTCAGCTTGCCGATATACTCCGGCATGAACTCTGTATCTTTCAGTTCTATTACCAAATACCGGTGCAGGAATGTATTGTACATCAATATGTCGATATAGTAATCATCGCCGGATACCTCTATGTGATACTGCCGTCCCATAAAGGCAAAGCCTGACCCCATTTCCACGAGGAATTTCTCTACCTGCCGTACTAAACCGATTTCAACATCGCGTTCATTGTATTGTTCGGTGAAGGTCAGCATGTCAAATATGTACGGGTCTTTGAGCATGGATTTCACATCGTTCGCTTCCGGCGCAGGCAGGGTCTCCGTGAAGTTGTTTGCCAGCGCTCCGTGCTTGCCATAGTCGTCAAGTCTGATGGCTTCCTGCAGATAGCGTTTAGACCAATGGGAGGAGATACACTGCACCATATACCAATAACGGGCGCGGATGTCCTTGACCTGTTGCAAGAGTATCAGGTTGTGCGTCCAGCTCAAATGTTTGATGGGGAGAGTGAAACGGTCCTGTTCCAATTGCGCAACCACTGGTTTCGTAATTGGGGAGGCGGTTTCCTTTTGCATGGTAAGCTCTTGGTTGTATTCATTAAAGAACTGAACCATACTCTGCATATTCCGGACAGAAAAGCCTTTGATCTCGGAATAATCATTCTTTAGATCTACAGCCAGCCGTTGCAAGGTTTTCTTGCCCCATCCATCACTGTCTTGGCTTTGTTGTAACATTTCGCCAATGTCCCAATACATCCGCAGCATCTCTTCATTGGCGGCATAGATCATCCGTTGCTGGGCAATCAGTACCCGTTGCTTGATTTTGTGCAACAATGTTGCATAACCACGAAAATTATCGGTCAGGTTATCGGTTGCTTGTATGTCGGCGGCTTCAGTCATGTTCATTTGGGTTTATTTGCAAAGTTATGCAATTCACATCATTTTCTGTTCATATCTTTTTCTCCGTTTTCCGCAAACGGCCTGATGCCGTTTCGTTTACGGGTGAAATTTCGATATGAACACGCATTTGCGCAAAAAGAAAGAAATCCCCCGCGCCCCCTAAGAAAGAAAAACGTTATAAGATATTATAACGTTATATAATATTATACTACGTAAAATAACGTTATAAAATAAATATATCCTTCTATAAGCGCGAAAACGTCGTTTTTTGAACAGTTTTCCCTCGGAAAAAGAAGAAATCCGGGGGTAGCGGACGGCACGGAGAGGAGAGTGTTAAAAAATATATAAATTTGTGTGCGATATTTTCATTTATGTGATGGATAAATTAGGCAGGTCGATGGTGAACCGCTACGGCGGTTTCGTATACGGCATGTATTTGGTTTACAAGCAGAATCGTTCACGCATTGCGTTGAATGTGCCGGCGGTGCGCTCGTTCTTTATCGACTTCGGGTACGAGAAGGTGTCCGTTACGCGCGCACACAAGCTGATACAGCTGGTGAGGCAGTACGAGGGTGACCCGATGATAGTGCCGCGCATCCCATTGAAGCGCGGTCGGCCGAAAAAGGGAGACCCGCCCCGGCCCCCCAAGCCCAAGCGGTCCCCCAAGCCCCGCCAGATGGTGCTGCCGTTCTTCGACAATACGCCGTCCGTGCGTGTGGCAAAGAACCTCACCGTGCGCGAGAACATAGAGAACTGTCAGAAAGCGACGGAGTGGCTCGAGTTCGTGGCCGAAATCACCGAAAGCTCCGTGCCCTATGTCCGGGCAAAACTCAATGAGTTCCGCGTCCATCTGGGCGCTTACGGGCTCGACGACCCGCGGCCGGCGCGGGACTTCAAGAAGCACTTTGTCAATTGGCTCAAGGGTGAGCGCCGCAGGCCGGCCCCCCGTTACCCCCGTATCCTGCCGGCTTCGGCGCTCGACCTCTACGGCGGGCGGAAGCCTGATAACACGAAACGTATCATGATTTCGAGAGACAATGATATGCGTATCGCCTACGCCGCGTTGAAGCGGGCGTGGATACACGAGGACACCTACCGCGACACCTCGCAGGCGTTCTACGCCATCATGCGGCTCGACCTGTTCGCCGTTTGCGGCTATTCGCGGGAGCAGATGCGGCAGGATACCCTGCGCATGGCCCACAACAGGGCTTATTCGGAACTGGATACGAACTCGGAGCTTATCAGGCTCTTCATCCGGCGTATCCGGCTACGGGGAAAGACGGTCGAGGACGTGATGACCACCTACATGGGGCATTTTCTTGAAGAGGTGGATTGGCGACGACGGCCTGTCGTGGCGTAATCCATACCGTTTGAACACCGTTTGTTGATAAAATTATTTGGTTTGCTGTAATTTTGTTGTTAATTTTTTATTAATATATTTGCGGCCGCAAAGCAAAAACGGACGCAGATGAAAACACAAACCTCGATTGCGGTTGACAAGGTGTTGGCGGCGGACTTCGGTATGACAGAGGGGCGGAGGACGCTCGACAGGACACCCGGATGGTTCTTGGAACATCCTCATTACAGTTATGAATGGTATCGGACGGGTAAGGGCAATCCTTTCCGGCATCGGCGCGGCCTGTGTCTGAGGCTGTCGGTGCCCGAACGGCTCGACCTGGCCTTGGAACTTCTGGATCTGTCCGAGGTGCAGCTGTGGACAGAACTGGGTTGGGATGCCGAGGCCATCAACCTGGCTTCCCTCAAGGCCGGCCACCTCCACCTCTCCGATGAGCAGCTCTCCGCCATCGCCACCGCCCTAAGCCTCTCCCTCGATTGGCTCCTCACGGGCCACGTCCCGATGATAGGCTAAGCTCCGTAGATACATCCCAAAGTTTGGTATTCTCAAAAGAAAATGGTATCTTCGCAAGTTGGAATTTTGTTAAGAAAATAGATGTTAACCCGTAGTGGTTAACTCGTGTATTACCTGTAATGCGAGAGGATTAGACATCCTGGGTTAGGGTGTTATTTTACAGGTGGATATTATAAGCCAAAGTTCAATTTTTGGTCTTAGAAGAGGCTATACTTATCTCTAAACTTGTGTCTTTTGGTTTCATTTAGTATCTTTGCTTCCTGTTAAACAACAAAAACGGCATAAGCAAGCGGTAGCAGAAAGGTTTTTTAGTTGGACTTTTTAGATTGCTTGTTTTAGTCGAGAAAGGTTTATTAGATGGCAGAAAAAAAAGAAATTATTTACGATCGTGTGGAAGCGTATCGGGCAATACTGGATAGCGAACAGCACGGTAATGTGAGTGATTTGAACATTTCAAGAGAACTATTTCGAAATTTTTGTCTTGTTGGGTATATCCAACAAGGAGTGGATGGGGCTTGGGAAAAGAGATGGAAATTGACAGATTTTGGTAGAACTCAAATGCAAGCACATTTGGTATTGATGGATTTCAAAGAACAATTGGAAGCACAAAAAAGATTCGCGCGAGAAAAAAAGCAGGAAGTAGTTGCTCTATAGTTTTTTAGAATAAAATGCGAGAAAAAAGATATTGTGTCTTTTGGTATCCAACGATATACCAAAGGGATGTGAGGCCATTGTCCACATATACGGTAAATTGGGTTAGGGATAATAAAAAGGTTCAACTCCAGGAGATAGAAAACGAAGCAAGCAGAACGGGGAAATATAGTCTTCATTCGGTTATTGGAATAGAGGATAAAGATATTTCAGACGACTCAAATAATCCATATTATTTGATGATTGCGTTGAATCGAAAAGGGGATTTATATGTGTTTTCAAAATTAGAAAAGAAAATAGAAGAAACAGGAATAATAGAAAGAGAAAGCTTTCTAATAAAGTTGACTTATGAAGATTTTCACCAAGATGGTCTAGTTGAGTATTCTTTCTTTTTGGATGAAATTCCAGAGAAACATCGTGCAAAATTTGAAAATTCAGTGTTGGCAAGGGATGTATATCATCTTTCCAAACGATTTTATCATAGACATGAAGCAGAAGAGAACAAGGATTGTAGCCTAAGTGCATATATATCAAAACGACATATTGGTATAGATAAAGTTGATAATATTTGTTTAAAAAGGCTGTTGACACGTTTTACGAAGGTTCTGGAAAGTTATGTTGAGGATATATCATTTACTAATCAAGAGGTTTTGGCTATAGAGAAAGGGATAGAAGATTGTAAAGAGGCGGGTATAGATATCTCTGAAAAACAATATAAAAATCTTTTAACTCAAATAAACACGATTGTTCAAAAAAATAAAAATGCCTCACTTGAGTATACATATGCGCAAACATTGATATATTCAGAAAATAATCAATCGTTTAAATATTTTGAGGCGTCAAATATGGATTCCTTATCAGTGTCGCAAAAAAAATCTCGGAGAAGTATATTAAATATTTTCAATTCAATGCGATATATAGATAGTATCAAATATATTAACCAAAATCGGTTTAATCAATTTTCTATATACAAGTTTGAGGTGGTAGAACAGTTGCAGAATGAAGCAAGATTACTACAAGAAAGATCAGATGCTCAATTGCGGCGACTGGATGCGGCTTTAACTAGAGTTCAGTATGCAGAAGATTTTAGTAGCCTAGTGGCTTGGTTAGGTGTGATTATTTCTTCAATAGGAGGATTGGTATCTTGGGGTTTTGCAATGGAAAAGTTCTTGTGTGAAAAAGAAATAGAGTGGAAGGAATTTATATTAGGAGGATTGATTATTATTGTTGGAGGTGTTTTCAGTGGATTATTAATTAAGCAAAAGCGAAAGCGACGTTCTCGACAATAAGATATGGTAAAGCCCCGCCTCCTATCAGGAAGCGGGGCTTCGCGTTTTAAGAGGGGCAAGGTTTACTCCCTCACCAACGTCACATACATCTTCCCTTTTCCGCCGGTTGTCGTCGGCAGATAGTATTCCACCTCGAAGACCAACACGTCGCGTGTGAGATACTCTGATGGCGAGCTGATGCGGAAGTTGTCCACATAGACATCCACCAGGCTGTTGCCGGCAGGAATCCTTACCGAAGTCGGTTGCGTGCTGTTGCCGGTGGCGTTGGACACCATCACACGCGTCTTATACGACCGCTTTAGTTGCGCCACCGCCGTCAGGTTCGTGAACAGGTCGCAGGACTTCGTCTGCTTCAAGATTTTCATTTCCGGCATGGAAAACAGTTCTGTCGTAGGAATCGGCGCGGTGTAGATGCCCCGCAGCTGGTCGTTCGCCTCACATACGTTCTGCTCCTTGCCCGCCACCTTGCCGATGCTGTCCCATAGCAACCTCTCTTCCTGATTGCGGGTGTCGCTCTCTTGGGACAGGAGGGCTTCCAGCGCCTCGATTTCCTTGCCCAGCAAGACATCCGCCGCCAGACGTTTCTGCCGTTCCTCCGTCAACGAATCCAGCACAAGCCGCACGTCCGCCGTCTCGGTCTGACGGAGGACGCTCAGGCTGTCCCACAGGCGTCTGTCTTCCGCCATGCGGCGTTGGGTCTCCGCCATCACGCTGTCCAAGATGCGCAGGTCCTCTTCCTTGCGCTTGATG
>CAZEOJ010000009.1:7128-23373 GCA_964513825.1 uncultured Bacteroidaceae bacterium | reverse complement strand
GACAAGGTGGTTTCGGCGTGTGGACGTTTCGTTTGTCTATAATTTCGGAAGTTCGCTCGCCCGTCAGCGGCACAAGCAGACCTACGGCGTGGATGCGGTCAAAGAGCGCGCCACCACGGAGAAATAGAATTATATAGCCCAAAATTATTCGATTTGCATAAACTTTTTTCCATGTGGATGAGCCGGCTGTACGGAAACGCCAAAGGCGCTTTTCTCCGCGATTGATTGCCAAGTGCCGAAATTTTCGTAACTTTACGGGTTTTGCGAAAGAAGCATAAATAAACCCGTAAATATGAGCTTGGAACACAAACTTTTTAACGGAAAGACACTGGCGATCCTTTCTGGTGGTGGCGATACGCCGGCCATCAACTCAAGTATCGAGGCGGTGCGCAACCGTGCGTCTATCTTAGGCTATAAGGTGTACGGCATCCGTCAAGGCTGGAAAGGCCTTTTGGGAGAGGGTCAGGTGGTGGATCTCACCTGCCAGCCTTACAATGGTCTGTATGGCGGCACGGCCTTGAATTCGAGCCGAACCAATCCGTTCTCGTCCAAGGCGGGCGAAGACCGCGTGCAGCAGATTCTCCGCAATCTGGAACGCTATAAAATCGATGTCCTTGTGACTATCGGCGGCGACGACACCAACGGCGCGGCCAAGAAACTCTACGAGACACAAGGCATTCCCGTTATCGGTTTCCCCAAGACTATCGACAACGACCTGCGTACCCGCACCATGCACAGCTACGGCGGCAAGGAAATCGAAGCCGTGGTTTGCCCCGGTTTCCCCACGGCCGCCCGCACGGTGGCCCGTCTGACGGGTATGTTGCGCACCACCACCGAATCGCACAACCGCGTCATGGTGATGGAGGTAATGGGACGCGACGCCGGCTGGCTCACCGCCACGGCCGCCCACGGAGGAGCCGATATGGTCCTGGTTCCCGAATGCCCCATGACCAAAGAACGTCAGGAATACTTCTACGAAAGGGTCAAGGAACTTTATATGCGCAATCCCAAACGTTGTCTGGTGATTGCCGTGGCCGAGGGCGTGCGCTGGTATGACGAGAACACGGGAAAGACCGATGTGGTGTATGCAAGTTCCGAAACCGACGAATACGGACACGCCCGTCTGGGCGGCATCAGCGGGGTGATTGCCCACGAGGTGAGCAAACGCCTCGGCCTGGACGCCCGCGCCCAAATCAGCGGCTACTATGCGCGTGCGGGCGAATGTCGCGAATACGACCGCCGTCTCACGGCCACCCTCGGCGACAAGGTGGTGGACCTGCTTCTGCGCGGGGACTACGGTCAGATGCCCGTACTCAATAAAGTAGTCTGCTACAACGAATTGGAAGAATTCAATACCTCTTCTATCGACATGGGCTCCATCGGAAACATCCCCTTGTCCGACAGCTACTACGACAGCAATATGTTCCATGTCACCGACGCTTACCGCGATTTCCTCAACCACATCATGGAACCCATGCACTTTATGAAATTCGACTACGATTTTCCGGTGGTCCTTCCGAAATAATCGAGCCGGCAAACACAAACAGAAAGATTAGATTTTGAAAAAAAGAAGCGATATGAAACCTTTATTCATCACATTGGCCGTTATCGCCGCCGCTTTGCTGGGTGCGCCTGTGGCACAAGCGCAGGTGACCGGACCGGTGGGCGATCCTTTTGCCAATATCGCCGCGCCCGAAGAACCCGACTCGGTCATCAAGGCGAGCACTATCGACGAGCAATTGGAAAAAAAGGCCTACAATGCCGGTGTAACCCTCATGGAGCAGGGCGATTTTGATGCCGCCCTGGAGCAGTTCGACGAGGCCATCCGTCTTTATCCGGAATATGCCGAAGCCTATACCAACAAGGGCTCTATCCGTTGGCGTCAAGGCGAATACGCACAGGCTATCGAGGAATTCAACAATTCGATAGCTATCAGACCTTCGGCCGACGCTTACTTCGGTTTGGGGCAGTGTTATTATGAACAGAACCAGCACGACAGTGCGCTTGTGGCCTATACCGATGCGCTGCGTCTCGACAAGGATTATTCCCATGCGGCCTACTACCGCGGCGGGTTGTATTTCGAGAAAGGGGAGTACGAAAAGGCCATAGCCGACTACGACCAGGCCATTCGCGCCGATTCCAAATACGCCTACGCTTTCAACGACCGCGCCAGCGCCAAACGGCAGTTGGGAAAATACGAAGAAGCGGCCAAGGACTACGCGCAGGCTTGCAAACTCGACCCCAAGACGGTCTTTATGCGCAACAACTGGGGAAGCGCGTTGCGTCGTGGCGGGGATTACGAAGATGCCGTGAAAATCTACACGCAGTCGCTCGGTTTGGATTCCAAGAATCACCGCACCTACAATCTGCGGGGATTGGCCTACTACGAAATGGGACAATACGAGAAAGCCATCGAGGACTTCGATTCCTGCCTTATCCTCAATCCGAATTACGCCTACGCCTACCTGAACAGAGGTTGCGCGTACTACAAACTTTTCGAGTATGCCAAAGCCTTGCAGGACGGCAACCGTGCGGTGGAGCTGATGCCCAAGAATCCTGCCGCCTACCTCAATCGCGGCAACTTCAGAGAGATGACCCGCGATGCGCAGGGGGCTTGCGAGGATTGGAAGAAAGCCGGGGAAATGGGCAACAAGAACGCCCTTCGTTATAACGAAAATCAGTGTGGTTCGGTAAAATAGGAAGAATGATGAGAACACGCAGATATATTTTAGGATTTTTTGCTTTCCTTCTTTTCGCTACCGCTTCGGTGCAGGCGCAGACGCAAGACAGCACGGCTGCCAAGCCGGCGGCGAAAAAGAGCCTTTTCGCAGCAAAGGCCGCCGATACGACGCCGGCGGTTGTCACCGCCCCCGTCAAGATTTTGGAGGACAATTTCGGTTTGCTTCCCGAAAAAGAGAAGCCCAATCCCGACAATAAACCCGAAAAGGAACCGAAAAAACCGTGGGCTTTGAGCGAGAAGCAGAAAGCCTACGCGCAACAAGGCACGGGTTTCGACAAGAACAGCGGCAGCGGCAAGGAATTCAAGGCCGCCGCACGCAACTTCAAGACCGCTACCAAGCTCTTTGAGCAGAAACGCCGCGTGGAGGCGCTTCCTCTCTTGTTGGATGCTTATAGCGTCAACAGCAACAACCTTCTTTTGAACGTGATGCTGGGGCATTGCATGGTGGCTGCGGTCAACACCCGTTTCGAGGGCGAACCCTATGTGCGCAAGGCTTTGGAGATAGACCCGAATAACTATGAGGCCCGCTACGATTTGGCGCGCATTTATGTATCGCGCTACGAATTGGATTCGGCTATCATGACTTTCGGGCAATGTCTGAATCTGCCCGATCTCGATACTTCCGCAAGACTTCGTTGCGAGCGGCGCATCCGCGAGTGCAGATATGCCAAAGCGAAGATGAAGAAACCCTTGCGTGTGTTCGTAGACAACTTGGGTTCCACGCTCAACTCCATTTATCCCGATTATTCGCCTATCGTCTCGGCCGATGAGGAACAGATCTATTTCACTTCCTTGCGTCCGGGTGCGGTGTCCGAAGACCTTGACCCCTACACGGGCATGGCGTTCGAAGATATCTATCTGGCCAAGAGGATGCCCGAAACGGACAGCCTGTGGATGGTGGAGAACTTGGGCAAGCCCGTCAACACGCAGTATCACGATGCATCTTCGGGAATTTCGCCCGACGAGAGCACGTTGTATGTTTATAGAGGTACGGCGCACGAGGGCGATATCTTCACCGCCCACTTCGATAAGGACGGTTGGCAGAAACCCAAGCGTCAGGAAGAGGGAAAGGAAACCGGAGAAAAGAAGTCGCACGAGCAGACCATCGCCTATACTTTCGACGGACGCACGGCGTATTTCGTCAGCAATCGTGCGGGCGGCTACGGCGGACTGGATATATGGGTGATGCACAAAGACGACAACGATGTATGGCAGGAACCCGTCAACCTGGGGCCGCAGGTAAATACCGTCTACGATGAGATTTCGGTGTTTGCCGTGCCCGACGGCAATACGATTTTCTTTTCGTCGAACGGCCACTTGGGCATGGGAGGATTCGATATCTTCACCTCCCGCCGCGAAGGAAACGACACCACCTGGACGTATCCCTCCAACTTGGGATGGCCTATCAACACGGTGGAAGACGATGCTTTCTACCGTCGTTCGCTGAGCGGCAAGACCGCCTACTATGCCTCGCAACGTATCCAGGAGGGCTACGGCGGATACGACATCTATAAAATCACCTATATGGGTGAGGAAAAAGGTGTGGTTACGCAGGGCGAAGACCAGCTTTTGGCCTATATCGCCAAACCTGTGAGCGAATCGGTTTCGGAAGAGGCGGTGGAAATTCAGATTACGCCTATCACGCTTCTGAAAGGTTTTGTGTATGACGATTATACCAAAGAACCTCTCAGTGCCGATGTAGTAATGGTGGATAACGATTTGCAGCAGGAAGTGGCCGTGTTCCATTCCAATCCCCGCACGGGACGGTTCATGATTCAGTTGCCCGCCGGTCACAACTACGCTATCACGGTGCGTCGTCCGGGCTATCTGTTCCACTCCGAAAACTTCGATATTCCCGCCACGGCGCAGTATCAGGAAGTGAGCAAGGAATTTCCTTTGAAGAACGTTTCGGTGGGCAGCCGCGTGGTGTTGCGCAACATCTTCTTCGAATTCGACAAGGACGACCTGTTGCCGCAATCGTTTGTGGAATTGGATCGCTTGTATAAGTTGCTGATGGAAGCCCCGGGCATCAAGATTGAGATTTCGGGTCACACCGACAACAAGGGTTCGGCGGCCTACAACCAGAAGCTGTCCGAAAGACGTGCCCGTTCGGTTGTCAATTATCTGGTGGCCAAGGGTATTCCTATCGAAAGACTTACCTACGCCGGCTATGGTATGACGCAACCTATCGCCAGCAACGATACCGACGAGGGTCGTGCGTTGAACCGTCGTACCGAGTTCAAGATTATCGAGAACAGCGACGAGAAGGGCGGCGGTCAGGCTGCGGAACAGCCTACGGCCGGTCCCGGTCCCGATATGCCGGTTCCCGTGGCCGAATAAACGTTTTCGAGCCGTCTTGCGCGACCCCGTTTTGTGGAACTTCAAAACGGGGTCGCTTTTTATAAAAATCGCGATATGAGAATGAAGAAAATCTTGATACGATGCGTGTCGGCGGCGGTAGTAGCGTCGGCGACATTCCTTGGGGGCGCGGGCATGACGGTCTCGGCGCAGGAAACGTCATCCCGTTTGGAAAATTACCTACGGTTGGACAACCTTGTCTTCGGTTTGCCGTATCTGCGCGAAAACGCCGATATCAACCAAAATAAATTCAGTACGCAGACCCTTTTTTCATACCCTTTTTTCGATAGGGAACTCGACTATCGTGCCCGTCCTGCCGCCGGGGAGAAATTCTCCTGGCAAGGGGAGGAGAAAATGTGGGAAAAAGTAAATGCTTCCCTGCCCGTCACAGAATCTGAGATTTCCGCCCTTGACAGCAATCACTACGCCTGGGTGTTGAATTGTTTCTATTTGCAGGTAGACCGCTATGCCGAACTTTCAGCCGAGCTTTCGTATGCTCCCGCCTACGAGCTTTACATGGACGGAGTGAAAGTGCTCTCGCGCACGAGCGAGGCCGATACCATGCAACCCAAGGCACAGCAGGTTTCCTTGACTGCCGAGCCCGGCTATCATATTTTTATGATGAAAGCCCTGTACACGCCTTCCACCAAACCTTGGGGCGGTTTGGAATTTTCTTTGAAAGCCGACAGCGGGGTGGTCTTTTCCTTGGGTGCGGATGTGTCTGAATCCTATGGTTTGATGCACTATATCGATGCCCCTGTCCTCTCTTCGCCCCAACTCTCGTTCAAGGGTGAATATCTTGCTTTGAAATGCACCGCTCCCGACCCGAAAGTAAAGAAAAACAAGACCACGTACGCTATCTATCGCACCGCCGATTTTGCGAAAAGCGACGCCTTGCCGCAGGCTTGTATGGAATTGCGCGGCATCTCGAACCTGCAATTTTCCACAAAGGCTCCGTGCTACGCCTATATGCAGAAATCCGGCGCCATGCAACAGATTTTTGTCGGCGAATGGGACGCGAAAGGGCTTCACCCCGCCCGCCTCGTTTATCGCACCAAAGACGACATATCCGGATTCTATTGGGATCCGCAAGGACGCTATCTGCTTCTTTCCGTTTCGCAAAACGCTTCCGAACCTGCCAACGGCCTCAAGCATATCTACGACCCGCAGGACCATTGGAGTTATTACCGCAGCCGTCAGAACCTGGCCAGATTGGACGTGAAATCGGGCGTCCGCACGCCGCTCACCTACGGCTACCGAAGCACGGGTTTGCTCGATATCTCGCAAGACGGCAGACAGATTCTGTTCTATACCTCCGAGATGGCCGACAGTGTGCGTCCCTACTCCTTGCAAAAGGTGTACAGGATGAATATGGAAACCCTCGCCGCCGATCTTTTGTTCGAGACGTATTCTTCGGTGCAGGCCGTTTTCTCTCCCCGAGCCGATAAATTGTTGGTGTTGGGACCCGAGCAGACTTTCAAGGATTTTCGTGAACCCGGCCTCGGATTTCCTTGTGAGAACGAGGATTGTTTCATTCCCAACGATTTCGACATCGATGCTTTTGTTTATGATATGAAGACGGGAAAGGCGACGCTTCTTACCGAAGACTTCGGGCCTTCTGTGGAACAGGCCCTGTGGGATGGAACGGGAAGATACATTTATGCGAGGGTCGAGCAAGCCGATGCCCAGACGCTTTATTTCTACGATATGGCCGCGAAAAAGTGGTCACCTCTGCCTTTGCAAGCGGAGGTATTGAGTGGATTTGACCTCTGCGCGGAGGCATTGGCTTACACGGGAAGCAGTATCGACAGGCCCTATCAGGCTTTCTTCCTGAAAGGTGATGCGTCCAAGGCCGATTTCGCGCGCAATTTCGCCAAGACCGTCAAGGTGGCCGGCCCGCAGGACGCGCAGTTGAAGAATGTCCGTATCGGGGCGCATGAGGAATGGGGGTATGTGACCTCCGCAGGCGACAGCATCGAGGCATTGTTTTATTTGCCTCCCGATTTCGACGCCTCGAAAAAATATCCCTGCATTGTGTATTATTATGGAGGGACGTCGCCCACACCGCGTGCGCTTTCCATGCGCTACCCCAAGAGCGTGTGGGCATCGGCGGGCTATGTGGTGTTGGTGGTGCAGCCCTCGGGTGCCACCGGATACAGCCGCGAGTTCTCGGCCCGCCACGTGAATAACTGGGGCAAGACCGTGGCCGATGAAATTATAGAGGGAACGCAGAAATTCTATCGCACGCATCCCTATGTGGATTCCACCAAATTGGGTTGCATAGGGGCTTCCTACGGCGGCTTCATGACGCAACTGCTGGTTACCCGTACCGATATGTTCGCCGCCGCCGTCTCACATGCGGGCATCAGCGCGCTTTCTTCGTATTGGGGTGAGGGGTATTGGGGCTACGCCTATTGCGCTATCGCCAACGCTTTCTCTTTTCCGTGGAACCGCCGCGATCTTTTTGTCGACCAAAGTCCCTTGTTCAACGCCGACAAGATTCACACGCCGCTTTTGTTGCTGCACGGCACGTCGGACGTAAACGTGCCAATCGGTGAAAGTTGGCAGATGTATAAGGCCTTGCGTTTGTTGGGGCGCGAGGTGGCTATGGTGACGGTCTCCGGCGAAGACCATGTCATCGGAGATTATGCCAAACGTATCGAATGGGAAAAAACTATCCTGGCCTGGTTCGCCAAACACCTCAAAGACCAGCCCGAATGGTGGAACGCCCTCTACCCGCAAAGAAAATTGTAAGACTATGAAGATATATACGAAAACAGGAGACGGGGGGACGACTTCGTTGATAGGGGGTCGGCGGGTGAGCAAGGCCGACGCGCAGGTGGAGGCCTACGGCACATTGGACGAACTCAATTCGTGGATGGGGCAGGTGGCTTGCGACATCAAGGAAGACGAATCTTTGTATAATACTATTTTGCAGATACAAAGCGTGCTGTTTAAAATCGGCGGGTTCTATTCCTTCGATTTCGCTTCGGAAAAACCTTTCGAATATCCTTTTGTGGAAGACATTGATATCGAGATATTGGAGAAGTGGATCGACAAACTCGACGCTGCGCTGCCGCCTCTCGACAATTTCATTCTTCCAGGCGGCACGCCGGCATCCTGCCACGCGCATATAGCCCGCACGGTATGCCGGCGGGGCGAGCGCGCGTTGATAGGTCTGGCGGAGAGCGTAGATGCAACGCGCGCCCGCACAGCGCAGCGTTATATCAACCGTCTTTCCGATTTCCTTTTTGTGTTGGCACGTTATCAGAACGAAGTGAAATTTTAGCATTCAAAGAAGAACGTATGCAGTTTACCTTACAGGCGAAAGACAGCCAAAGCAAGGCCCGCGCAGGCGAAATCCTCACGGCGCACGGTAAGATACAAACCCCTATATTCATGCCTGTGGGTACGGTGGGGTCGGTCAAAGCCGTGCAGATTCCCGATTTGATTCAAGACGTCAAGGCTCAGATTATTCTGGGCAACACCTATCATCTGTATCTGCGCCCGGGGCTGGATGTGCTGCGCGCGGCGGGCGGCATTCAGAAGTTCAATGCGTGGAATCGTCCCATGCTTACCGACAGCGGCGGTTTTCAAGTGTATTCCCTCTCGGGCACCCGCAAGATTCACGCCGAAGAAGGCGTGGAGTTCCGCTCGCATATCGACGGCTCCAAACACCTGTTCACCCCCGAAAAGGTCATGGACATAGAACGTTGCATAGGCGCCGACATCATGATGGCCTTCGACGAGTGTACCCCGTATCCCTGCGAATACGGCTATGCCCGCAAGTCTATGGAAATGACCCATGCGTGGCTCGACCGATGCGTGAAGCGCTTTTGCGAAACCGAGCCGCTCTACGGCTACGAACAGGCTCTGTTCCCCATTGTGCAGGGGAGTGTATATAAAGATCTGCGCAGGATTTCGGCGGAGAAAATCGCGTCGGTGGACGTGTCGGGAGGCTGCGCTATCGGCGGCCTTTCGGTGGGCGAGCCCAAAGAAATCATGTACGAACTCACCGAATTGGTCTGCGATATTCTGCCGGTCGACAAACCGCGCTATCTCATGGGGGTCGGAACCCCCGAAAACATCTTGGAGGGAATCTCGCAAGGTGTGGATATGTTCGATTGTGTGATGCCCACACGAAACGGCCGCAATGCCATGCTCTTTACCAAAAACGGCATCATGAACATGAAGAACAAGAAGTGGGAGGATGATTTCTCACCTATCGAGGAAGACGGTGCGAGCTATGTGGACACCCTCTACACCAAAGCCTATCTGCGGCACCTTTTCCACGCGCAGGAATACTTGGCGGCTATGGTGGCGTCGTTGCACAATCTGGCTTTCTATCTATGGTTGGTGGGAGAGGCGAGAAAACATATCCTGGCGGGCGATTTCTCGACATGGAAGCCTATGATGGTGAAGCGGGTGATGCAGCGTCTGTAACGCGAATCAGAAACTGAAATCGGCCTCGATTTCGACGAGCAGATCGGGACGGCACACATCGGCCTCCACGATGCTCAGGCAAGACGCCTGCGGGTAGTGGTGACGGAATATCTCCGAAAGCGTTTCGGTATTTTCGTGCGGCTTTACATAAAGGCGCGCGCGGTCGAAACGCAGGTTTTTCTTCTGCATCGTGTTCACCAATTCATCGATGAAACGGAGTGTGTTCCGCAACTGTTTTTCCGCATCGCCTTTGTCTATCGTATCCTGTCCTTTGATAGATGCCGTGCCCGACACCATTCCTAGGGTATGGATTCCGCTTCCGTCCGAAGTTTCGGAAAGAATCAGACACCGCCCCCTCTCAAAAAGCGGCGCTTTCTTGTTGATTTCCTCATTCCCCACCAGATAGGCTTGTTCGTAGCGGAAAGCATCGGTCTGCACAGGGCTTCGGAGCGCCGTATTGCGCGGTGCTTTTCCCTTTTCCGCTGAGGTATCGTCCACAATCACCGCATCTATGCAGATACCCTCGTAGTCCATACCGATTCCGGTGGCGGCGGGGTATTGGCTTCTGTCGTTCTTCGTTTCGTAGAAAATACCCCTTACTTCGTTGAACACTTGATAGTTCTGCAAGGTTCTTCCGTCCGTCACATGTATGTCCAGAATATGGCCGATATAGTTCCACTGACGGAAAACGGCATCGAAAGAAGTGTGGGTATGCGACAGAAAGCGGGACATCTTCTCAAAGCAACGGCGGGCGCAGGCCTCCGCGCAAAAAGGTTCTTTCTTGTCGTAATCGGCCTGAAATCCCGACGTCCACCATTCACGGAAACCCTCCTTCTCCACGCAGACGTGCGTCAACCCTTCCCAAGAAACGGAGTTTACGGAGTTGTCTTTTTCGGAAACACTCCACACCTCGGCGTTGAGCGCGCCACCCTGCAAAGGTTTCTGACACACCACGGTAACGGCGGGATTCTTTTCGGGCAACAGAGTTTGCAGCCTACTGTCTATATGGCGTTGGAGTTCGTCCAGATACATAAAACCCTCAGGCAAAGCCTCCACACCGATATGCACCTTGACAAGTCTTTCCCCTTGCGCCGTCTTTTGGCTCAGAAAGGAGAAAAGCATATCCTCGGCCTCTCCGAAAGTGCTTCCGGAAGGGGTGGAGAAAGAATGATATTTCTTGTCGAGTGTCGACATTTTGCCTGTTGCTTCAAATAACGAGCGAAGATAAGGAAAATAATCACGCTTTGCCTACCTTTGCAATCTATGACAGGATTTTTGTTTGTTTTCCGATTGGCGGCGATTGTGACGCTCTATGTCGGCGGGCCGTTTCTCATTATATGGCTCTACCGGCGCTACAAATTTTTCTCCAAGGTGGGCACCATCGTCATGGCCTACGCCTTGGGCATCCTCATGTCGCTTTCGGGACTCACGCATCCCGCCGCTCCCGAGGCAGCCGAAACCCTGGCTTCGTGGCAGAAGATTCTGCAGACGGTATGCGTGCCCTTGGCCATTCCGCTCATGCTTTTCTCGTCCGATTTCAAAGCCTGGACAAAGAACATGAAAAGTACTTTCGTGGCGCTTTTCTGCGGCATCGTGGCGGTGGTGGCGGCTGTCACCCTCTCGTTCCTGTTTTTCAGGAATGCCGGCGTGAACGAACTCGACAAGGCGGCCGGGCTCATGGTGGGTTTCTACACGGGCGGCACGCCCAACGTGGCATCGCTCAATATGGCGCTTTCGCCGCAGCCTACCACGTTTCTGCTCGTCAACACTTTCGAAATCACGATTACTTTCTTTCTCCTCGCTTTCTTTGTGGGCGGCGGTTATAAGTTGATCCGCAAAATCATGCCTTTCAAGAAAGAGAACGAGAATCCGGATATGCCCGCCTCCTCCCAAGGCGAAGAACAGAGTTTTGAGAACTATGCGGGGATGCTTTCGGCCAAAATCCTAAAACCGCTTGCATTGCCGTTGCTTTGTTCGATAGTTCTTTTTGCCGTATCGGGCCTGTTCAGTATGCACTTTGTTTCCGAAAATTTTCAGGAAGTAGCGGTAATTCTCCTTATAACCACCTTGTCGATAGGGCTTTCTTTTTGGAAAAAACTGCGTTCCACACCGCGCATGTTCGAGCTGGGCATGTATTTCATTTTGGTGTTCAGCATCATCATCGCCTCCTGTTTTCAAATCGATCAAATCGAAAGAAGCACGATGGGACTGATGTTCTTTATCCTGTCGGTCTTGTTGTTGAGTGTTCTGTTTCATTTTCTTTTGGCTAAATTGTGTAAGGTGGATGCCGATATGTTCACCATTTCGGTGGTCGGATTGGTCTTTTCGCCGCCTTTCGTTCCCACCGTGGCCGGTCTGATGCAAAGCCGCCGTTGTCTTATCAGCGGCATCGTGATAGGCCTTATGGGCTACGCTTTGGGAAATTATTTGGGAATAGCCGTATACGGGCTTGTGCAATATCTGTAGCATTATGGTTTACTTCAAGGTTGTCGAGAGCAAGACATTCGGGTATGTTTTCATCAAAAAATGGTTTACGTGGATTATGCGTTATGCCTATTATCGGAGATTCCACCTGCGCGGCAAGGAGAATTTTCCGAAGAAAGGCACGCCCGTACTGATTGTATCCAATCATCAGAATGCCGTGATGGACGCCTTGGCCATAGACCTCTCCCTGCCCGCCCGTTGCCGTATGGTTTTCTTGGCACGCTCGGACGCTTTCAAGAAGCCGTTTATCGCAAAAATCCTCAATTTCTGTAAGGTGATGCCTATTTTCCGCCAACGCGACGGACGCGACACCTTGGGAGGCAATCAAGCCATTTTCGAGGAATCGGCCAAACTTATCGGCATGGGTTTTCCCGTCGCCTTGTTTCCCGAGGGGCGGCACCAGGAGGGGCATTATCTCATTCCGCTTAAAAAAGGCTTCGCACGGATCGCTTTCGAAACCGCTGAGTTCCTCGGCTTTCCCGACGATATGACGGTGATGCCGGTGGGAAACCATTATTCCGATTACTTTGCCTTGCGCAGCGATGTGTGCGTGAATTTCGGAAAGCCCGTCCCGCTCAAGGATTATTACGCACTCTATCGCGAGAACCCCGCGAAAGCCCTGCTTAAACTGACCGAAGACATTGCGCCGGCTATCCGTGCGCTCATGCTCGATATTCCCGATGTGCCCAACTACGATACCTACGATTATCTGCGTACCGTGGTGCGGGGTGAAATCGGCCGTCGGCAGGGGC
Source organism: uncultured Bacteroidaceae bacterium (assembly GCA_964513825.1). Classification (GTDB taxonomy): domain Bacteria; phylum Bacteroidota; class Bacteroidia; order Bacteroidales; family P3; genus Pullibacteroides. The sequence goes on along the minus strand of CAZEOJ010000009.1, from coordinate 10,596 downwards.
TCCGCTACGGCTATCTGCCCGACGACCTGCAGGCCGACCGTTTCTTTGCCGAGCGTATCGCACAGTCTTCTCCCGAAGTTATGGCGGAGGTGCGCGAAAAGGCGCTTCGCTATAAAAGGGAAGTGGAGGCGTTGGGGATTTCCACGCGCGAGGTGGAATGTAAGCCACATATCGGTTCATTTCTCAAAGATTTTATCTTGCTTCTGCTCGGTCTGCCTTTCGCGCTCTACGGTTTTGTCTTCAGCGGCGTGCCCGTGCTTCTCGGGCAGAGCCTGTCCCACCGTATGGCCGCCAAGAACAAGATGATGCAAAGCAGTATCAATTTCGTTCTCGGGCAACTTGTGTTGCAAGGGTTGTTCTATCTGGTGTATATCATTTTGTTTTGCACATTGTTTCCCAAACTTTCGGGGCCGGCCCCGTTTCCGGGGTGGGGCGCGGGTGTACTTGCGTCTTTTCTGCTCTCCTGCATTCTGACCCGCGCCCTCTGGCAAGACTATGTGCACTTTGCCGCCGGAGCTTTCCGCCGCTGGCGGGCCATGTTCATGCCCCGCCTCGTCGCGGCCTTGAGGCCGCGACGGAAAGAACTTTGCGATTGGGCCGTGGAGGTGCAGGGATGTTAGAGCTTGGTGATGGTCTTCTCGGCCTTGACCGTCCCCGACACTAATTCGTAGTTCTTGTTGACAAAGATGTTCTTGAACGTCACTCTCACCCCCGTGTTGGCCAACAGGGGAATATGCGTGTTGCCCTTTCCCGAAAAACGTCCGTCGCTTCCCTGCACCTCCTCCACATCGATCACAAAACCGTTGGCGGTGCGGATCTGGTCGAAAACCGCAAGTTCTTTCAGCGGCTCCATGCTCCGGGAAGTGTCGGTCTGCAGATTGTGGTTGCCGCATTCAAGATGCGCGTTGTCTTTCGAAAGCGTGGTGAAGCGGAAAACCACATCGTTCTCGCTTTCGGTATAGGCGCACTTTACCGATACCTTGCATTCGTAGCCCGTGGAGGGTTCAAGGTCTTTCAGATACATTTCCCTGACACCGCTTTGCAGTTCGTCGCCCGCCTTGAACCATTTGGCATCGGGCTTTCCGTTCTTGCGGTACTGCACCTGACACGCGCGCGCCTCCAACGGTTCGTTCCACGTCAGGTGCGCCGAGGTGGCGCTTATGCGGTCGATGCGCAGACCCGAAATGCCGTTGCATAATTCCTTGTACGAGAATTTCTGCACCACGCTGTAACCGTTGTTCTTGATACAGAGTTCCTCGCCGGTCGCATTGCTGCACCGCGCCCGCACCCGCAGGGCGTAGTCCTTTTGCGGCATCAGCATGGGCATGGACGCGTCGTAGTCTAAGAAAGTCTGCGTCGTGGTCTGCTTGTAGACGAGCGGAAGCGTGTTGAAATATTCTTTCCACGCGCTCACCCCCTCCGGAATCTCGGCGATCTCGAAATCGTACTCGGTGCTGAATCCGCCCGCGTATTGCAGATGCCGCGCCATCCACTGAAAACGGATATGGCAGGGATCCGAGAACCACAGCGTCTCGTTTTCGGCAGGCGAAGTGATGAGAGGCGGTTCGCCCGACACCAACGTAAACATGGCGGGCATTTCCTGCACCGACACCAACGTTCCTGTGGTGGCTTCATACACGCGGAAACGGAGCGTGTAGATGCCGTCGGGAAGAACGCCGTCGGAAGTGCGCACCTCATGAATCCGCGTGCCGCTCAAAGAGAGGTTGGCGGGCAGAAAATACAGGGAAAGCTGCGAGGCGTTCAGCGTGATTTCCTCGCCGCCCGCAAGGGGTATGCCGTTGGCAAGCGGCATGGGGTTCTCGATCTTGATGCCGTTGGCCTCCATTTCCATCTTGAGGTAGAGGGTGGAGGATTCCACCCTCGTGTCGAGCAGCCGCAGCCGCACTTGCAGACGTTCGGCGGGAAGCCGGCTCCAATCCTGCAACCGGTACATATAAGGAGCCAGCAATGTGGTCTGCGACAACACCGGCGATACGGTCTGCGCTTCGGCTTGCGGAGCCATTCCCGTCGCGGCTATCAGCATACAGCCCCAGCAAAAGCGGAGCGCTTTGCGAAAATTCATCTTTTTCATATTGAAATTCATTTTGATTATAAGCGAATCAGTTTAAATCCGTGTTTTACCTTGCCGTATTCCACCAGCAGAATGTAAAGCCCCGCCGGCGGGTTCGACCTGAACAGGGTGGTGGACGTGGTTCCCGCCGCAGGCAGGCTTATCTCGCCTTGTTCCACGCACATGCCGTTGGTGGCGTTCATCAGGCGGTAGCGTGCTTTGAGGGGCGAGGAGGCCGTCACCTCCATCGTGCAGATGCCTTGCGAGGGGTTGGGATAGACGTTCCAACGCGGTGCGTAAGGATCGGAAAAATCCTCGTCCTCGTGCTTGGGTGCGGACACGGTGACGGTCTTTTCGAGGATTTCCCGGCACAGTCCTTTGTAGACGGTCAGACCGAAAGTGTAGTTGCCCGGTGCGGGAAACGAGACTTCGATGTAGTTGTCCGACTTCTCTATCACCGTCACCTCTTTGGGAATATCCCAGACCACACTGTCGGGCTGGTATTTCGACAGGTTCACCAACAAGCAGTTCTCTTCGGGCAACACACGGCTGCTTACCCAAAATTCCGCGCCTATGGTGTCGTTCAGTTCTTCCACCCACACGCTGTCTTTGTAGAAGCATCTTTGGTCTTGCACCAGGGTGAGCGTATGCAGGCCGGGCTGTCTGGTCTGAATCGTCGCCTCAAACGCATTGCTTCCGTCGGGATAGGTCCAGATATAGTCGGCGGGTCGGTTGTCGCTCTCGCGTTGCTGCGGGGTCTTGGTGATGCCGATTTCGATGCTCTGCCCTTGGCACAGGTAGCGCACGGAATCCCATGTGTATGCGGGGGCGGGGGGTGCCGTGAGAGTGATTACCGTATCCCAAAGACAGCCGTTGTTGTCCTGTACGTTGAAGGTGTAGACACCCGCGGGGGCGAAGACGATATCGGCCTGCGGCATGGCTTTTCCGGATTGCAGGGTAGAGGAGGTCGGGTCGGCGCAGCCCGGGGCGCAGGCTTCCGTTTCGGAGGGCTCGAATTTCCAGCGGTAGAGATAAGGCGCCGTGCCGCCCACGCCCGAGAGACGGACGCGCCCGCAGGCATACGAACATTCTATCTCGGTCACGAAATTCTCGGCCCGTAGGGCGGTGGGTTCGTCCAAATACAGGGTGTCGAGGTGCTGGCAGTGGTTCTGGTCATAGATTTGCAGCGTATACGTTCCTTCGGGAACATCCTCCAACACAAAGCCCTCATCTCCGTTGTTCCAGAACACTTGCAGCTCGCCGCGTCCACCCGTAGGATAGATTTCGATTCTTCCGTCCGACAGACCGAAGCAGGAGGGACTCATCAGAACGGCATTCGTGCGGATGCTTTCGGGATCGCTGACCACCAAGGTATCGCAGATGTTCTGCCGGCTTGC
>CAZEOJ010000009.1:0-7028 GCA_964513825.1 uncultured Bacteroidaceae bacterium | reverse complement strand
CGCAGATGTTCTGCCGGCTTGCATCGCTTACATACAAACGATAGGTTCCCGCCGACAGATTCTTGAAAAGAGTGCCGTTCTCCAAGCTGTTTTCCAAACTGTTTTCCTGTTCCATGATTTCGAACAGACGCGTGCTGTCGTTCCATTTTTCCAAATGACCCGTATAAGGAGGGGTACCGCCCTGAATCAAAGCCTGCAAGACGGCATCTTCCCGCAGAGGACAATCGGGCGCCTTGATAAGAAAGAGCGTGGCTTGGGGACGGCTCAATGTCTTGACTTCATAGAGGCGCGAAAGCGAGGCGCCGCCGCTGTCTATCAATGCAAACCGATACAGGCCGGCTTCAAGGCTGTCTAAGGAAATCACGGACTCCATGCTTTTTCCACCGGAAAAGACAAGGCCTTCGGAAGAAGTCCATGTGTAGGCATACGGTTTCAGACCGCCGCCTATGTTCACATGAATGGAGCCTTCGCCTATGTCGGGACGGGTATGTTTCACCGCTTCCGACACCACCACCAACGAATCGGGACTCGAAACCCGGAGATCCGAATGGATTTCGCAACCTCTCGCATCCTGCACCTCGAACGTATAGCGTCCGCGCTTGAGTCCAAGCAAGCAACTGTCGCCTGCCGTCCCGTTCCACGAAAGCGAATAGGGCCGCGTTCCTCCCTGCACCTCCATACAGATGCTGCCGTTGGCGAACTGCCAGGCCGTGGCGTCTTTCACATGCGCCTTGGCCGATAGGATTTCAGGCTGCGGCAACAGCAGGCTGACCCTGCTCGTCACCTTATTGGAATCCTCCACATACAGGAAATATCTTCCGGTCTTGCAGGAGGCCAGCCGCAGACTGTCGGTAGAAGTTGTTCCGCTCTCGCCAACCACCTCGCCGTCTTCATCTTTCCAGACAAACGAATACGGCTTCACGCCACCCGAAATTTCGGCCGCCAAAGCACCGTCGCCGCGCCCGAAACACGAAATCGAATCCGCAATCCATACACGGGTCATCAGGTTTTCCCTGTGCGGCAACACCAAGACCGTATCGGCACGGCAGTTGTTCTGGTCATAGACACTCAGGTTGTAAACCCCTGCCGATAAACCGCTTCTTTGCGCGTTCATGCACGCTTCCGACAAATCCTCCTCGTTCCATTGGCACCGATAAGGAGCCGAGCCACCCGAAAAATGCAGTCCGATGAAACCGTCGGGAAGCGGCTGTGCAATCGCGCCTTCCACACTTCCCGCATAGGAGGGGAGTTGCAGGCTGTCGACGGTAATCACAAGGGGCGTCTTTTGGGTAAGGCTATGCACGGATTTCGACACCACACCGTTTCGGTCGGTCACTTTGAGGCCATACAGACCTGCCGGCAAATTGTCGAGGGTCGAGCCGATTCCGATGACATTTTCCGCGCTGTCCCAGTCGAAGGTGCGTGTATCGGCGGTGTCGAGACGATACCATTGATAGAAGTAAGGGGTTTTTCCGCCCTCCACCACGGCCTCCAACGTTCCCGTTGCCGCGCCGAAACAAAGAATGGACTCGGTTTCGGTAATCCGCGCGTTCAGATCGGGCGTGAACTCCAACACTTCCAGCAACTGTGCCTGACATCCGTTCTTGTCGTTCACATCGATTTGATAGATCCCCCCGCCCAGACTGTCGGCGCGGCAACTGTCAAACTCAAATAAATACGCTCCGTCTTTTTTCCATGTGTAGGTATAAGGCTGCACGCCTCCCGTCACACACAATTCGATGAATCCGTTCGGTGTCCTTTCGGTGCAGACCCCGCCCATGCAGCCATAGTAGTCGGGGCTTTTCACCTCGATTTTCCGCATACTCAGGGCCGGGGGTTCGGCAAGATGAAAAGAAGCGTTCTTCACGGCTCCCGCGCGATCGGTCACACGTACCGAATATTCGCCGGCCTGCAGATTCTCGATACCGATGCCCTCCTCTCCGTTGTTCCATTTTATGGAGTAGGGAGCCAGCCCCCCTTCGATATTGACCCGACAGGCGCCTTGTGCGGAACCGTGGCAAAGGATTTGTCGGGTTTGGATAATCGATACGGAAAGCATGGGAATCTGTTCGATTTTCACCACCTTGCTGTCCGCACAGCCTTGCGCGTCCGTTTGCAGGAGAACATGCGTCCCCGCAGTCAGATTCTCGGGTTTGCTCGAAGCGACAGAGGGTTCGTTATAAGGTTTCGTACCTCCTTGCGCATGTGAGAAAATACGTCCGCCTTGCCAGACATCATCCAAGCCATATACAGCAGGGGCGACACTGTCGATTATGATTTGGAAAGGCGCATCGGGTTGTCCCACGTGATAGGTCTTCGATACCTTGCAATTATTGTCGTCAATCACATGCAACGTATAATCGCCGGAAACAAGATATTTCCTTTCGGAGCCATACACCCCGTCGGTCCACGAAAACAGAGGCGTTCCCGTTCCTCCCGAAACCGTCACGTTGATTTTTCCGTTTCTTTCGCCGTAACAAGCGTTGTCAACCACGGACTCTTTCGTAATCTTCAGTTGGGCGGGTTGCGTCACGGTGATTTCGTAGGAAGAGGTCATCCCGGTTTCCACATCGGACACTTCCGAACGATATTTTCCCGCCCCCACATTATAGAGAATGTTCTTGTTCGCGTTGGCGATCAACACACCGTTTTTATACCACCGATAACGCATATCGCTTATGTTCGTGCTTTTTACCTGCACTTCAAGCACCCCGTCCGAAGCGTTGTAACAACTGATACCCTGCGTGAGTTTGACCTCGGTGACAAGCGTTTTATTCAGGTTTTTGACCTGAAGAAAGGTATCGGCAAAGCAAAGGTTCTTATCTTCTATCACAAAATACATACGCGTGGCCTCCGTGCGCAGCGTGTCACCGAGGAAAAATGTTTTTTGAGGCTTTTCGGTCGTGTAGTAATAGTATTTGTAGGGAGGTGTGCCGCCCCCGCAGGCATCCTTGTTCAGAAAGGCTTTCCCGTCGTTCGAGTTTTTGTTCACGCCGTTCACGGAATAAACCCCGCTCACGTCTTTCTTGCCCGCCGAAATGAACATTTTTTCGGGTTGGGTGAAATTGATGCTGAAATACCCCGACGAGCAGGAAGAAGATGATGAGCTGGAAGAGGAGGAAGACGAAGCCTGCGGGGTGGAGGCGGATAATGGAGCGGTGCCTGTCGACAATGTGAAGCCGGGACCGATAATTTGAGACATAGACGAACAGGTCTCTACTTCAAAATCACGCATTTCGGGCAGGATGCTGTCGTATTGATATAGATACTGGGAGTTTTCTGTCCCTTTGTATTGAAAATTCACCTTTACCCTTTCTCCTGAGCTTTTCAGCCAATAGAAATTTATGTTTTCTGTTTTTGTAGCAAGAGCATAGGGGGATTTGTCTATTTTCACCACAACGGTTCCAAAATCTCCGTAACAGGTCGGAGGTGTAAAAACAGCCTCATATATCTTCATTTTATTTTTTTTGACGGTAATAGGCACCACTTGCATCATGGCTGTCTTCGCTTCTTCGGGAAAATCCTTGTAGATCTCCTTATTCGGATTGTTGGAAAACCCTTTCGAGGTACCCTCCACCGTCACATAATATCGCCCCTCATCTATACATCGCAATGTGGCGGGGAGATAGAGCGTGTATTCGTAGGAGGAAGATAGTTCTTTGATGTTAAGATTGTTAGATGTTTGATACACGATACTTGATTCCGATACACCATGAGTATTAGTGATGGCCACCGAATCATAAAGGGTGATTTTCGTGATGGTTTCATCGTAATCGGCATTGAGTTGTCGGTTGAATTTCAAGGTAATCGAAGTCAGGCAATCTTTATCCTCGGCTATTGTCTGTATGGCAGTTCGGGTAGGCTGAGGAATGGAGGGATATAGACAAACCGTTTTCGTGTTGCGGGAATTGGCGGGTTCGCCGTTTAGAAGACTGATGACGATGTTTTTTCCAAAGGGGAGTTCAGGATCCATCTTTGTATCGAGAGCGAAGATTCTGTATTTCGACGAGGCCGCCTTGGGTTCCTTCAATCCCTCATAACTGTATTCCCATAGATAACAACTGTCCATCACGGAGTAGGCATTGTCCGAACACTCGTATTGTGCCAAAGCGGAGAATGAATAGGGAGATCCTCTAAATACGGTTTCCGTATTGAGGATATACGGTTTACAGATAGGCTCTAACGAGAGTTCCAAAAGTTCGCAGGAAAATTGGATTTGGATTCCTTTCCGCAGCATCTGGCGTAGAGGGATTTCGATGCGGTTTCTTCCACTCTGAGGGTCATAGAGCCACATACCTTCTCCTGGCCCACTTGTCACCGCGCCACCGTATGTCGAGGTATAAATGTCGATTCGGAGAGAATAATCATCAGGATTGATGCGGAATTCCGGAAAAACCAAAAGATCGGCTTCAGAGAGGTTAGGGTAATAGAATTCACAATTTGAATGAACAAGCGGTATCCGGCATTTACCGGAAGAAATTTCAGGGTTTGATGTATTCTTTTCAAATTGTACCCAAAAGTTGAAGGACTCGTTTTCTGGATAACACCTGTTGGGGTCTGTTCCATCGGTTCTGACAAAGACGGCGGAAACGGAATGTATGAAGTGAGGTTCGGTTTTTCTGCTTCCACATCCTTTTTGATAATGCGTCTTTTTTGCTTTGAGGGTGTAGACATTGAAGTAATTGTTTTGTGGACAGCTTGCAAAAGCTTTTGAAAAAAGCATAAGACTGCCGACCCAAACGACCAGCAGACATCGTAAAAGGAATTGAAGTTTTTTCATGGCACTGTGTTTTAGTAAAGTTTTTAATTCTCTTTGACCATTAATCCGCCTCGGCATAGCTTTGTCTGCGTTCGGCTCATCATGGTTTCCGCAAAAGTATCGGCCTCTTAGGACGGCGCATAATGAATTAACTTAATGTTTGTTAATTTTAGGTTTAATTAACTTTTGTTAGGATTTGTTAACAAATGGAGGAGAGGAAAAATACACAAAGACAGGGAGTTGTAAAATGAAAGAAAGTTGGAGGGCCGGCAAGGAAAATCTTAATTATTTCCGTCCTGTTAACAAAAATAGGCGTTCCGGCAGGCGGTTTGGTTATTTCCTGTAAAAGATATACCTTTGCAACCCCTTTCGGTGAAACCCGGACGCAAGAGTCGGTAAGCCGACAGGCACTAAGTTTTACAACATATTCCGGAGGTTGCGTAGCTCAGTAGGTAGAGCACATCCCTTTTAAGGATGGGGCCCTGGGTTCGAATCCCAGCGCAACCACAAGACAAGCGGATCCTTTCGGTCCGCTTTTGTTTTATCTTTCCTTTCCACTGGCATTTTCTTTTTACCTTTGTGTATGCAAAAAGAAAGTAAAAGTCCGACGGTTTTGGGGCGACGGATACGCGACGATTTCGCCCGTCTTGCCGCCCAAAACGGCGAAGCGAAAAAACATGTCCTGCAATCGTTTTTCAAGACCGGCAAGGGCGAATACGGCGAGGGCGATTTGTTCTACGGCGTCACCGTTCCGCAGACGAGGGCCTTGGCCAAACAATACCGGAATGAGCTGGCGCAAGACGGCGGGACGGTCTTGGAGGGCCTGATGTGCGACCCTTATCACGATTGCCGTCTTTTGGCCTTGTTGTTCTTGGTGCAGTGCATGGAAAAGGCCGATGATGCGCAGGCCGAGGCCATCTACCGTTTCTACATGGAACACGCCGCCTATATCAATAATTGGGATCTGGTCGATTTGAGCGCTCCGCAGATTGTAGGCGCGTTCCTCTTGCGCCGCAAGGATTGGAAAATTCTCAAGGAATATGCCAGGAGTACCCATCTTTGGACGCAGCGGATAGCCATCATCGCCACATTCGCGTTTATCATGGCCGGCGACACCAAGCCTGTCTACACCATCGGCGACCTTTTGTTGCGGCATCCGCACGACCTGATACAGAAAGCCACGGGCTGGATGCTGCGCGAGGCGGGAAAACGGGTGTCGCAGGACGAGGAAATCCGCTACCTCACGTCGACACGCAAGGCCTCGGAGCCTGTCCGTTATCGGCTCATGCCGCGCACCATGTTGCGCTATGCCATAGAGCGTTTCCCCGAACCGCTCCGCAAGGATTTCCTGCAAGGCAGAGTATAACCCCGCCCTCCATTATATTAATATAAAAACCGCATATGAAAATCGTAGTGATCAACGGAACGGAGAAAAAAGGCGTTACGTATAGGCTGAAAGAGGCTTTCCTGGAACCGTTCAGGGCTTCTGCCGAGATAACGGAATATGTGTTGCCCAAGGATTGCCCGGCGTTCTGCCAAGGCTGCACGGGCTGTTTCGCGAAAGGCGAAGACACCTGCAAGGACCGTGCCTATGTGGCGGTTATCGAGAAGTCGCTTTTGGAATCCGATTTAATCGTGATGACCTCTCCGGCCTATGTCATGCACGTGACGGGGCCGATGAAAGCCTTGCTGGATCACTTCGGATACCGTTGGATGCCGCACCGTCCGGCCGCCGAGATGTTCGGGAAACGCGCCGTCGTCATTACGCAATGCTTGGGTGGCGGTTCACGGACAACCGCGCAGGATATCAAACACAGTCTGTCGTGGTGGGGCATCTCCGACATCGGCACGTTCAGCGGCACGCTTTATGAGGGTATCGTTTGGGAACAGCTTTCGGAAAAGCGCCGCCGGAAACTGCTGGCAGGCGTCCACAAATTGTCCCGCGCCTACGCCCGAAAGGATTACACCCGCCCCGCCCGCACCCGCTTGAAGACCAAAATCCGCTTCCTGTTCACCCGTTTCCTGCAAAAGCGATTGCATAAAAAAGGCCTGGAAACCCTGGATTGGCGCTATTGGAAAGAAAAAGGCTGGCTGGATGCAGCCCGCCCGTGGAGTTGTAACACAAAATAAATCGATATGAAAATGCTTATCCCTTCTCTCGCTCTTCTGTCGGGAGTGGCGCTCACGACCGGGGCTTGCAGTCCGGACAAGGATCCGGTAAAAGTCGAGGAACCGAATCCCGTTCCGCAACCTACGGAGGGCCGTGCTT
>CAZEOJ010000008.1:0-24148 GCA_964513825.1 uncultured Bacteroidaceae bacterium | reverse complement strand
TTGGGGAAAATCTCGCGCAGCATCTGCGCCTGCGCCAGTTCCATCAAAAAGCCGTCTTCCAGTTTGGGGTCCATTTCGAAAGCGTGACCCAGCCCCATCTGTTCTTCGGGCAGCCCGGCTATCTTGGCCAGCTGTTCGTTGATGAAGTCGGAGGCCAGCACGGTGTGCGCCTCGGCCACGGCGTCGGCGGTGGTGAGGTAGTTGTCTTCGCCCGTGTTGATGATGACGCCCGCAAAGCCGTTGATGACGCGCGAGAAATATTGGTCGATGAGGGTGCGTTGCATGTTGATGTCGCGGAAGAGGATACCGTAGAGCGCGTCGTTGAGCATCACGTCAAGCCCTTCCAAGGCGCCCATCACGGCGATTTCGGGCATACACAGACCCGAGCAGTAGTTGCAGAGGCGGATATAGCGGCCCACTTCCTCGCCCACTTCGTCCAAAGCCTTGCGCATGATGCGGAAATTCTCCTGCGTGGCCATAGTGCCGCCGAAACCTTCGGTGGTGGCGCCGTAGGGCACGTAGTCGAGAAGGCTCTGTCCGGTGGTGCGTATCACGGCGATGATGTCCGCGCCTTGACGGGCGGCGGCCTGCGCCTGGGTGACGTCCTCGTAGATGTTGCCGGTGGCCACAATCACATACAGATAGGGTTTGGGGCCCTCGCCGAGCGTGCGGAGATACTCCTCGCGGCGGGCTCTGCGGTCGCGGATGCGCTTCATCGAGGCGTCGATATAGGGCTGGAGGGCCGCCGCCCGTTTTTCCTGCGGCGCCACGGCGATTTTAGCGACATCGATCTTGCCCGAAGCGATGTCTTCGGCAATCTGTTGCGGGGTCTTGCCGGTTTCCACCACGGCGTTGCCCAGCACAAAAATCACGCCCTCGCCCAAGAGATTGGCGTTGTTGAGGGCGTCCACCACCACATTGGGGTAGGGCACTTCGTCGGCGGTCACGCCGTCCACGCCTAAAAGACGGACAAGGGTGCGTTCGGTGGCGACGGTGGTGTAGCCGTCCACAAAGTCCTGCACCTGACGGGCGATGTTGGCGGCCGCTCCGCGGGCTTGCGCCACTTTCCCGAAATCTAATCCAAGTTTGCTTTGCATATTAATACAATTATTATTTACTATTAAAAATCGTCTCCGCTTTCCTCAAAACTTCTGCGTCAAACCCCAGCAAGGCGGCGATACGCAAGGCTTCGGCGGGCGGTTGTTCGCCGGGCTTCTCCTCCTCCACGGCATAGTCCATGCACGACTGTATGCGCGTCAGACCGAATTCGCCCCGAGGCGCCCACTCCTCGCGGAAACCATGCACCCGCAGCCGCCGCACCTCGGCATCCAGGCCGTAGTGCGTGCTGAGCAGAGCCGTGCAGCGAAACCCTTTCAACCGCTCCAAAAGCGCGCATACCAACGCCTTTCCCTCGGCGGGATTGGTGGTGCGTGCCGGTTCGTCTATCAACAGCAAGAGATTCTGCCCCTGCTTGAGCCTGTCCAAAATACGGTTCAGCCGCATGATTTCCGCTCCGAAAGACGACAGCCCCCGCTGTTCGTCTTGTTCGTCGCTCACCACAAGCTCCACACCGTCGTAAAGACGCATCCGCGCCACACGTGCAGGCACCAAAAAACCCCACTGAAACAAGGTCTGCGCCAAGGCCAAGGTTTTGAGAAGCACGGTCTTGCCGCTCATATTGGCACCCGTCAGCAAGCAGGTTTCCTCATTCAACCGCACATCCACCGCCTGATAGCGATGCCCCTCCTTCTCCAAGATCTCTTTCACCACGGGATTGAAAAGCCCCTCGAAAACCAGGCCCCCGCCCGTGGGACACAACCCTCCGGCCCTTTCAGGCATTTCCAGCCCATAAGCCACCGCCAAGGCAGCTTTCGCCACCAGCACGTCCCCATAGGCCACCCGCTCCATCGCCGCGCGCAAATCGCCCAAAAACGGCCTCAAATCCGCACAAAGCCTCGCCCGTATCTCCGCCTCCAACGCCTCGCACTCGCCCTGCAAGGCCGAGGCATCCGCATCTTCCGCCACATCGGACAACAAAGCGGTCAACGCCTTCCGTTTTTCGGCCAAAAGAGGCGAATATTCGTTGTAGATATGAAAGGTGGGCAGGTTTTCGTTGCGCGGGTCGAGCAAACCTATCACCCCGCCCAGATCGGGAAACCTCTCCGCGGCAGGATGAAAGGCGCAGGCTTTGGTCAGCATATCCCACAAGGCCGAAATCTCGCGCACCAAAAAGGCGAAACGCTTTATCTCGAACAACTGCACATCGTCCACCGCGCCTTTCTCCACCATGCAGAACGTGTTGCGTATGTCCCACACCTGCGAGAACTTGAGGCGCAGCTTCGATACCACCGCGCCCGCGTCGCCCTCGAGCAGATAACGTTTCACCCGCTCCACCCGCTCCAGCTCCACATACAACGCCCCCTCCTCGTCGGGAGCGAAAGCCTTCTGTCGGAAAAGCCGCTCCCGACCCACAGGCGATTGAATCTCCAATCGCTGCAAGAGGTAGTCAAAACCGTTGATATCCACTATTTCTTTATCAAGAATTTCTCTACCGAAATTCCGTTCTTACCAAAAACTTTCAGCAGATACATTCCCTCGGCGAAGCGGCTCACGTTCAGTTCCACCTGCATCGTACCCGCTTCGGACGAAAGTTCGAGAAGCCGTATCCCGCTGAGCGAATACACCTCTGTGCGGTAAATCTCGCCGTCGCTTTCCACAAACAAGGTTTCGCGCGTAGGATTGGGGTAGATTTTGAGCGAGCCCGCAGGTGCGGAGGCTTCCACCGCCACATCCGGCGTACCGTTGAACACGGCCTCGACGGTGGTGCTTCCGGCGGCCACCTCATAGTCGAGCACGGAATCCGTGCCGATGCGTTTTGCGTTTTCCATCCAACGCATAAAGGTACAGCCGCTTACAGGCACCGCCACCAAACGCAGGGTATCTTTCTGCGGATAAAAGCCGCTCTCGGGCGACACGGTTCCGCAACCCGCAGGACGGACGGTGATATTCACTTCTCCCAAGTTGGGCACATAGATATCCGAGCAGGCTTTCAGCGATACGCTTTCGTCTTCGAACACCGCCGCCACGCCATAGTGGTAGAGGTTTTCCGAAGACGGCACTTCCTCGCTCCACGCGGTGTCCGTCACATCTTCTTTCATCTTTCCGTTCACAAAAATCCGATAGTTCTTTACCGTGCCCTCCGAAGGCGCCTGCCAGGTCAGGCTCACCGTCCGCGTGCCGTTTTCGCGGCTTGCGGTGAAGTTGCGGGGCATGGGCTTGCGGTTCTTGACCATATCGAGCGCGGCGGCGGCATCAATGATGCCCGAACCGGGATGTATGGGTCTTGTGTTGCCTTCGATAGTCTGCGCGCTCGCCATCAGGATTTCGCGCAACAGATAGGGCGAGAGCGTGGAATCGGCCGAGAGCAGCAATCCGCACAGACCGCTGGCGACGGGGGTGGCCATCGAGGTGCCGTACATACCGTCGTAGTATTCGCCCGTCAGGCTGGTCACGCCGTTGAGACGGTAGCGTTGCGACTGGCAGTAGGTGGTGCTGAAGATGCAATACTGGCCTTCTTTACCGTTCACCGATATATAGCCGCCCGGGGCGGTCAGCATCACCCATTCTCCGTAGTTGGAAAACGAGGATACGGTCTTGTCGGAATTGACGCTTCCGATAGAGATGACGCCCGGCAGGTTGGCCGGATAGAAAGGTACGTTCACGCTGTTGTTGCCGGCGGCCGACACCATCACGATGCCCTTGTCGATGCAGGCCTGTATGATGGCTCTTTCGGTATTGGAAATATCGTAGCCTCCCCACGAGGTGCTGATGACGCGCGCCCCGTGTTCGGCGGCATAGGTGATGCCCGCAAAACCGTTCTGCACGGCAAGACCGAGATTATCCAGACTGCCGGGGCACGAAACGCCCATCACGCTCACGCCCGAACCGATGGAAGCGATACCCACGCCGTTGTTGTTGATGGCGCCGATAGCCCCCGCGCAGTGGGTGCCGTGCGACCAGTTATACACATCGCACGAACTGTAATTAGAGCACTGCTTGCTTTGCGACACCGAAACGGGAGGCGCCGAATTGCCCTCCTTGCCGTCGCGCACATTGTATTGACGCGAGGCGGGAATCTGCAAGTCGGGATGTTCGCCCCAAATGGCGTTGTCCACCACGGCCACCACGATGTTGGGGGTTCCCTGTTGCTTTTGCCAGGCTTCTTCAGCATGGATGAGGTTAAGATGCCAATTGAAATTGGCCGTGTAGAGGGGGTCGTTCACCGCCGCGTCGGAAGCCTTTGTATCAGACGCTCCCGTGATGAAATAAGCGGGCACCCTTTCCACCATCTCCACCTCGGGCATGGCGGCTAATTTGGCCAACAGTTCGTCGGTTCTCTCCACATCGTCGAATTCCACCAAGAACGTGCGCGCCAGTTCGGCATTGTCGAACACACGCATACTCTGCAAGGTTTCGTGTATGCTGTACCGCTCCTGCAAAGAAGCCAAGGGAGCGACACGTTTTACCGATACTTTCCGCTCGCCGCTCTTGAGTTTGGGGGCGTTGACGCTCTTTACGCGCACATAGAACGCGCCCTGCTGATAGGAAGCCTGCGCCGTTTGCTGTATCGTCTCGTTCGGTTCGCTTGCCATCGAAACTGTCGACAACAAGCCTCCCGCCAGACAAAAGATTCCGAAAATTAACTTTTTCATAACTTAAACTATCTGAGAATGAGTTTCTTTACAATAACACCTTCTTGGCTGTAAATCCCCACCAAATACGTGCCCGCCTGCCAGGCCGATGTGTTGATTTCGGTATGGTTCATGCCTGAGGTCACGTTCCATTTGGAAGCGTAAACCTGCGTTCCTGCAAGATTGAATACCCGCACGTCGAGAGATTGGTTCTTCTCGCTTTCCAGACGCAGGTTCACTCTTTCGCCCGCAGGGTTGGGGTAGAGGTCGAAACGGGCGGCGGCCGCCTTGGGCGTGCAGTTGGAAACCGTTGTGCCGCCGAGAGCAATCGCCGTGCTGTCGTTGGTGGTGGGATAGCCGGCCTTGAGATACAGCGCCTGTCTTATCTGACGGGTACGGGTATTTTGCAGATAAATAACGGCATTCACGCCGTCAAGACCGTTAAAGATGCGGGGATTTTTTTCGTCAAAGACGAACGAGAACGATTTTTTGACGCTGTCGCCCACATTGGCGGGCGTTACGACAAGACCCGAGGTAGGCGTCAACACTTTGCGCACAATCGAGAAAAAGTCTTTTTCGCCGTTGTGTTGGGGTTGGTTGAAGTGAATGGAGTCTTCGAGCAGCACCACCATAAGTTCGTAGTCGTCGGGTTCGGGATAACAAGTTGATATGCAAGTTTCCACATAGAAAGCATTGTTGTCGCGCGTCAGACGGCCGTCGAGCTTGAGGTTCGAGCTGCGGGTGCGGAAAGCGGTCAAGGAGTCTTGCAGTTCCTTTTGGCAGAAGCCGCGCAGCACCTCCTCGCTGTCGGTTGCGTAGCTTTGGAATTGATATTTCTTTCCGTTCATAAAGAACGCGGGAGCGTATTCTATGTTGTAGTATTTTCCGCGACCCCCGCTTAAATAGTTGGTTTCGTTGGTCACCATAGGGTCTCCGGCCGCGGGAATATCCACCTGATATTTGGCCATCACGAAGTTTCCGGAATTGTCGGGAACGTTGGTCTTGAGGTTCACGTAGATATGATGAAGCATTTTGTTCCACGGTGCGCAGTTCGAGCACATACCGCTCGAAAACGATTCCCACAACAGGCATTGCCGGGGCAGGGCGGTGTGCAGGGCCACAAACGAGAGCACTTGCGAGGCGGGCGCGTTTTCCATCGAGAGGTTTACGGTGCGATAGCCTTTTTCGTTTACAGGAATGTCGAACGAAACCTCGTGGGCGGCACCGGGCTCTATGCCGGTGGAGACGGTGATGTTTTTCTGTTCCCCTCCGTCGAGGTTGTAGGCGAGCGTGCAGGACGAAACGCGCTTGTCTCCTGCATTATACAGGGTTGCTTTTACCGAAAGGGTGTAGGGAAAAGACTGGGTGAGGACGGCCATAGGCGCGGAAACACCACATATAAACATTTGATTATCGCTCTTTTCGTACACAGAAACATCATCAAGACCGATCATGTAACAGTTGTTCGAATTCTGAACGAATGCCAAGAAAATCTTTTGACCCTTGTATTCGCTCAGGTCGAGGGTGTGATACGTCCATTCCACCTGCGCCCGGCTTATGGTCTGCAAGGTTTTCGAGAACGAAGCTTTGGCGCTGTCGGTGGTCGAGATCTTCACCTCGAGGTTGTCGCGGTTTTTGGCGTCCAAAGACTTGACACGGAACACCAGCACGGGGTTCTGCGCATCGGTCAGCGTGATGGCGGGACTCACCAGCCAACGGTCGGCCTTGCCCGAACCCTTGAAATAGGAGGGCGAAGCGGCAAAGCGCCCGTTGTCGGCATCGGCGTAGATTTTCCAAGCCGTGTCAAAAAAGGATAGGTCGCTGATAACTTTATTATCATCATTATATAAAGTCCAGACCGTATCCACATAGGCCGAAGCGTGATTGTCGAGCTTGGCGTTCTGGAAATCCTCGTGAAAGTAAACTTGGCCGTAACCTTTCGGAGCCAGGAAAAGGGCTTCGAGGAAAGCCAAGATAAAAACCAGGAGAAAAACTGTTTTTTTCATAATATATGTATATTTTTTTCAAAAAGGTTATCGTAATACTTTAAAAATCATCGGGGTTCCGTCGGCGGGTTTCACCGACACGATATATATGCCCGCGGCCTGGTCGGTCAGAGAAAACCGCAACTGGCGCGTGGCAAGCACACGGCGACCCGACGGAGCGTACACCTCCACCTGTTCGACGGCGCGGTCGGTCTTCACCTCGAAGCTGTCGCCGCTCTTTACGATACGTATGGAGTTATCCGAGAACGTCTCGTTGTCGGCGCTCATGGAAATCACCACCGCACCTATCGCCGTGGTGTCGTGCGTGTACGATATGCCCGAAACAGGGCTTTTGTAGTAGGTTTTGAGGTTGATATTGAAAGAACCCTCGCGCGGATAGGTGGTTTCCACCGACTTTCCCGTAAAGAAAGGCGAGGAGGAACCCGAACCCATCAGCAGCCATTCGCAACTGTCCGCCAACGAAAGCAATTCGAGTTTTATAGGTTGGTTGGGACGGGCGGGATTGGGCGTGATGCCGATGCGCGGTTTGGTGTCCAGCACCCGCACGAAACCCTCGCGCAGAAGACTGCGTGAGGTATCTTCCGACACCGTGGTCAGACGCACGTCGTAAAGACCCGGTTCGGCATAGTAGACCACAGGATTGCGCAACGAAGACGTGTCGGGCTCGATTCCCTCGAATTCCCAGTTCCACGACGAGGTTTGGCCGAAAGTGTTGTCGTAGAAACGCACGGTGCCGTTTCCGTCCAGTTCCAGAGGCGTTGCCCAGAAATCGGGCGTCTTGATGTCCTCGGTGCCGAACGACAGCTCGCCGGTGCTGAAATCGGCGCGGGCGGCCTGCAGAATGGTGTTGTCTTTCACATCCCGTTCCCTTCCGATGGCCACCTGTTGGCGGCCTATCACTCTCGTATCCTGCAAAAACGCCACTAAATGCCCGTTGCTGGCCGGCCATTTGGTGCTTATCCTCGACTTCGAGAAAGAGAAACTGAACTCGGCCTTGCCCTCATCGTCGAGGGTCACCGCCGTGCCGTTCCCGTCGGGATACATAAAGGTGTTGGCGTGGTTCACCTCGGTCTGCGAACGCCATGTAAAAGGGAAATGGTCTTGCGTAAAGGCCAGTTGCAGACGCAGTTGGCGCTCCACGGTGTCGGGTGCGGCGCGCGCTATCTTCACCTTGATTTCGAAGCTGTCGCGGTAGGCTTCGCGCAGAGGAAAATGCTTGGCCTCCAACGTTATGGTGTAGAAAGTTTGGTCGTTGAGTTTCTCCTCGATGGCCTTGCGCAACTGCATACGCACGGCAAGCGAGTTCTTGAGTGCGGTGCTGCCGTTGATAAAGGCGGTGGGAATCGAACGGATGGTGTCGTAGTAGCCGCTCCGCATCCACGTGTCCATATTGTAGAGGAACTGTATCGGTGGTTGGAGAGAAGCTCCCTGGAGATGATAGCCGATCACCTCTATCTGCGGGTAGTCTTTCAGCAAGGCCGCCAGGGTGTCGGTCGCCGCCGGGCAGTCGACACACCACGTTCCTGTAAATTCTTCTACAACAATGATGTTGTAGGGTTGTTTCTGGGCGTTCGCCGGGCGGGTGGCCACCAAAGCGAGTCCCAAAACAAAAAGAAGCATGTATTTTTTCATGTTGCCCTCTATATTCATATAAAATCCGTACATAAAGCCAAACTTACAAAGATAGGATTTTTTTGTTTTTTTCATATTCTTTTTTAAATTTGAGGCCTGTTGCAGAAAAGTAGCAGAAAGAAATAATAGCGTTTTTCCCGCCCACAGCAGGTAGAAATTGCCTTGGGAGGGAAGGATGCCCCATAAAAAACCAATATTATGAAAAACAGAAAGATTGTATTCTTGGCATTCTTGCTGTGTTTGCTGCCTTTGGGCGGAAGACTTTCCGCGCAGGCGTCATTCAAAACCTACGAGTGCGAAACCCTGCCCGTGCAGGCGCACGTATTCTCGGCAGGTGCTCAAACGTTTACGTTCAGCACCGGCGACATCACTGAAATCAGCCCGCTCTGGATCAATGCCAGCATCACCAGCACGATGACGGCCGTGGAGCAATATTCCACCGCCAAGCCCGCCCCTAAGACGGCGACGGCAAGCCTTCCCGGCAACGGGTTTTATTTCGGCTCAAAGCAGATGAAATATTTCGGCCTTACGGGCGGCGGTCTTGTCTATTTCGGCGAAACCGACCAACTGTATCCCACCTATACCCCCGAATACGGGATGGGCGGTAATCCTGCGCCTTTGGAGGATTTCCTCTGCATAAGATTTTCTACGAAAAGTGCTGCGAGTGGGGCGACGGAGGTTTATGCCGACGATAATACCACGGTGCAATACGAATTCAGCGCCACGCAAGACACCCTTTTCGTGGCCTACAACAACGTAAAGGTGTTCGATGCGAGTGACCACGCTTCTGTTTTCACTTTCCAATATGTCTTTACCCGGGACGGCGAAGTGCTTTTCATTCCCGTGGCCATGCAGCCGCAAGGGAGCACCCTCTATCTCGTCTATGGTCTGTTTCAGAACAAGACGGGAAGGAATTATGACGAATGCCGTTTCCTGAAAGATTTGGACGGAACGGTGTATTCGACGGGTTACACATGGATGGCAATCAAATCGACCCAATATCCCACCCAAACCTACCGCATGGCTCCTCCCGCGTCTTGCACGCCTGTGGAAAATCCGGTCGTAGAGTGGTCTTATACGGCCGCCACGGACTATATCGAGTTGGATAACAACGTCATGACATGTAATGCCGATAAATGTCTGTTTATCCTCTCCGAAAAATCCTCGCTTTCCGGTGTGGATCTGCCGGCCGACGGAACGGAATACGCTTCCGGAGACCAGATAGGTTCCAGTGTTTTTGTTGCGTATAGTTACGACAATTACGGAACGTTATGGCTGGGAGGATCCGTTGCCGCCCGTAGGGCCTCGGGGCTTAAGCCTGGCACCACCTACTATCTCTATGCTTTCCCCTACAATACCGATTGTACAGGCATCAAATACAATACCACCGACATTCCGAAGCGTGTCATCACCACGGCCATCGCCCCGGTCAACGCCGTGTCGGTAGTGGCCTCTTCCATCACCGACACCGGTTTTACCCTCAATATCGATAAAGGCAGCGCCGAGCAATATATTCTGGCGGTATCGCAGCGTCAGATGAATGCTTCGACCATGACGGTCCTTTCCGCCAAACAGGGCGGTTACCAGGCGGGCGACAAATTGAATTTCCGTTACAAAACCTCGTCCTTGGAAGAATTTTATACTCTTGAAGTATTGGCGGTGGGTAACGCGGCGCAATTCGAGGTAAAGGATGCCCAACGCAATGAGGACTACTACTATTATGTCTGGAGCACCGATGCCACGCAGAGCAGATTCTCGTTCGAGACCCGCACGTGTGGGGTGGCCACGCCGTATTACGCTCCCGCTTTCCTTGCTTTCGATTCGGCATCCGTGGTGTTTGACGGCGAGAGCATAACACCTGCGGGTTGGACGATATCGACAGGGAATAAATTCCGAGTTGCCGACAACGGAGGAAGCAGGGGTCTTACCGTCGGCCTTTGTCCTCCTTTGGATTCATATGGTGATAAGGTCGGCGACCTCCATACAAACGCCGTTTCGCCTGTAATAAAGGGTGGGGGAGCGTTTTCCGCCTCGGTAGAGCTCTATTTCTGGCAAGAGGACGCCAGCCTGAACGTCCACGATGCCGCGATTCGCGAAGGAGACGGGCTTGAAATTCAATATAAAAAGCTCTCCGAAAGCGACTGGAAAACCCTAAATACCCTCACTTCTACCAACACGAAGTCCGGATTACAAACCATCGTTACGCCCGAATTCAATACGGAGGAAGATTTCCAGCTGCGTTTCGTGGCCTCTTCCACCGTAAAGCCGGACGGCGGTTTTACCAATGCCTCCATCAACAGTATAACGTTTGGAGGTGTCTGCAACGCCATATCGTCGATACCCGAAGTTTCGCAAATCATGCACGACCGTGTCACCCTGAGCTGGGAAGACGCAAACAACACGCCTATGGCCAAATCCTATGATGTCCGTTATAGACTGTCGGAAAACAGCGAGTGGGTGAGTCAGACTTCTAAACTCCGCACCTACACGCTTACGGGATTGAACCCCCATACCCAATACACCGTGCAAGTGGCGGCGGTATGTTCGAGAGAAACGTCCGACTATGTGGATGTAACTTTCACCACCTTCCACGGAATGCCCTACGAGTTTGCGTTGGCAAGCGGCTCCACTGCCTTGCCCGAGGGTGTGACCCTTAAAACAGGGGTATTGCCCGCCGCCGGTGAGGCCGTCCTCGCCGAACCCGATGCGGACAAGACCGTATGGGCTCCCATGCAGAAAGCCACGAACGTCTACGGTGCGGGTGTGACGGTAGATGCCAACCTCAACAATCCTCTTTGGCTCAACCTGCCGACTATATCCACGGGTGTTTTGAGCGGCACGGCACGCCTTTCGCTCAAGCTCTCGGCCTGGAGCGATGGCAATACGGCTCAAGCGGCCACTTTCGGCGAAACCGACACCTTGTGGGTTCTGTTCTCGAAAGACAACAAGTTCAACGCCACGAGTGCCAAAATCAAGGTCAATCTGAGCGAGGTTACCCCGCAGGGCAAAACGTACACTTCCGATTTCGAAGTGAAAGACGCCTATCAGTATTGGGCTGTCTACACCAACCTGCAGACCGCGGGCAATGTCCTCTTTATCGATTCGCTCAACATCGATTGGATGGAACAGAATTGCAACGGGGTCACCAATATCCGCAATTTGAAGACAGACTTTTATTCGGTGGATCTCGCGTGGGACGGCGAGGGTATGGAATACGGTATTTTCTACAACGACCGCAAGACCGACGTGTGGGATAGCGTCTATACCCATGAGACCACCTACACGCTCGGTGGCCTGTCTTCGTTCACGAACTATCAATACTATATCGTGACGTATTGCGATGCAGACCGTCTTAAGGCGAGCGAAAAGAGCTCCATGCGTTATTTCCAGACCAAAAAGGTATGCGAAGTGCCCACCCTCGAAGTTTTGGAGGGTTCCGAAACCTGGCAAGGGGTTACCCTCATCACCCACTCGAACGAACAGTCACGGGAATTCATTTTTGACCCGAGAGATTATTACTTCGAGGACGGCACCATCCTCACTGCCGGCAACCAAAAAAAGGATACCATCCGCATCACGGGGCTTTACTACGTCCAGGATACCCTCAACGGGGTGGTCTACTTTGTCAGGGTGCGTGGCCTCTGCCCCGACGACACCAGCGCTTGGTCGGAGCCCAAGGAATTTACCTTGCTCCCCACCCCCGTCTGCCATAAGCCTACCGACTTGAAAGCCGAGGTGAACGTGGCGACCAAAACCGCGACCCTTTCGTGGACGGCGGGCACCAATAATATCGCTTATACCGCGTTTATCCGTGCCGGCTCCTCGCGTCAGGATACCATCTCCACCAGCCGCAACTCGCTTAATTATAGAGTCGAACCCGATGTGGTTTACACATGGTCGATGATGTCCGCTTGCGAGAAGCCTTTAAATAGTGGTAAGACATACGGACCTTCGTTCAGCTGCTCCAATGTAGGGAATGAATCGGTACAGAGCTTCGACAAGGCCGTCAAGGTGCGGGTTTTCGAGAACCAGATCATCATCGAGAACAACGATGGACTTTATATCAAGAGTCTGCAAGCGTTTTCGGTGGACGGGAAATTGTTGAGGACCTATACCGTCAACTCCAACCAGAATGCGTATATCTACCACACCTTGCCCAAGGGCGCCGCGCTGTTGCGGGTGTTGGGCGAGAACGGAAAGACGGCCACCTACAAAACCATTATCCTTTAGTAACTAAAAAAACAAAAAAAATATGAAACTGTTTAGAAATGTATTGCTTATAGCGGCTCTTTCGTTGTCGGGCTGTTTGTCCGCACAAGCGCAGGTGATCGATACAAGCTTGAACGAAACCATTCGGGGAAGGGCCGGCAAGATGATTATCTTCAAGGCTGTTCCGGGTATGTCGGAGATAACGCTTTCGCGCAACGACAAGTTCATGATGGGAAAGAGCATCAGCGAGGAGGGTGACGCCGGTGTCGGCATCATCTACGAAATCGCCACGGGAAGGATGGAAAGGGTCAACGGCAGCGTTGTCGAGGTTGTCGACTGGGATAACTTCGTCACCACCCAATATGCCAAAATAGACGGCAAAGAGTACGCTGATTATGTAGGTACCTGCAACAGGCTGAAAAGCGGTGCCGTAGAGGAGGCTTCGGCCGACCTGCTCACCCTGAGTGTGAGTGCGTATCTTTCGGGAGAAAGCTCCAGTTACGGCAATGTTCTGGTCGAAACCAAAACGGGAAAGATATTGGATACGCTCAAGACGTTGGATCCCACTGTCGCCGGCGGTATGAATATGGGCTGGCAGATGAGCGACGATGCGAAAATTGTGGCAGGCCGTGCCGCCTTGACCGATGCCTCCATGAACTATACTCCTACTTTTTGGGACTTGACCCGGGACACGGTGTATTGTCTTTCCGAGAAGTACGTCAACGGCTACGGACAAGATGCGTTCAGGGCCGGTCAGATGTGGGGTGTGAGCGGTGATGGAACCGTGGTGTGCGGTGAAATCCAAGAGCAGGCCTGTTATGTAAAATACGACCGTACCACGGGTACATATACCTCCACGAAATATATAGCCCCGAGACCCGGTTACTCTGCTTCGTGGGCTTACAGATCCAACAACAGCGGTGTGATGGTAGGTGTTGACCAGATAAGTACTCAGGATATATTTTCGCGTCAACCCTTTATCTATTTTTCGGACAAGGACGAGAAATATATATTGGCCGATTATCTGCAGAACCTCTACGGTCTGGACGGCGAAAAGCAAGCGCCTCTCTTTACCACTACCGGCATTTCGGACGACGGCCGTTTGATTTCCGGCCACCACCAGCAGGAAGGAGTATATTATGCGTATCTGATCATGTTGGATGAACACCAAAGCTACGCCCCCGTGCGCAATACGCAGATAGAGAACGTTCCGCGCCGTTCGTTGAATGTGGTGGTGAGCTGGCAGGAACCCATGAAGGGCGAATATACCGTGACGGGTTACAATATTTATCGTGATAAGCAGAAGATTGGTTCCGTAGGGGTCAACACGCTTACCTATACGGACACGGTTCGCGACAACGGAAAATACAAATATTTCGTACAGGCGGTCTACGGCGACAAGGAATCGTATGCCACCGATACGCTTTCCATCATCGTGATGGATCCCAACAGCTGTCTGCCCGTATTGGAAATGTTCTCCAGCGTGGAATACAACCGCAAGGTATCTTTGGCCTGGGGTCAGCCCTCCGACCAGGAAACACAGAACATCATCAACCGTCCCAAAGGCTCCTCGTCCAAATACATACCGCAGGAAGGCCTCGATTTCGTGAGTGTTTTCCAACCCATCACCGCCCGTATGAGCGCGGGTGTGCACGTGGGCGACTATATCTATACCGGTTCAAACCAAGCGAGCGGTATCTTTGTGTATGACCAGTTCGGCAATACCATCAGGCAGATTGCCGTGGAGGGTGTGCCCGATGTCTTGGATATGGCCTATCACGAAAAAGATGGCGAAGGTTATTTCTATGTGGCTACCGGTCTCGAACGGGTAGTGGTAGCGAAGTTGAATCCCAAAGATCCTTTAGATATCACGCCGGAATACTCCTTCATCCCCACGATCAAAGCGGTTTCGATTGCCTATGTGGAGAACACCGACCCGGACATCAACAACGGCCAGGATTATCTTATAGTAGGCGACTACTATAACTTTGTCGCTTATCCGTTCAACGCCACGGGTCCCGACGACGAATTCGCCGTTCCCGTAAAACTCGACAACAGGGGTATGATTATCTCGGGAATCGAATACTACAAAGGCCGTCTGTATGCGAGCGACCAGAACGGTGTAAACGGTTGCGACCTGGCGGCGTTCGATATGGCTACGGGTAAAAAACTCTTCACCACCGACCTCTACGCGCACCCCGTTGTGGAGGATGCCTCCAATGCCTTAGGATGGCCCAACCCCGTCTACGCGGGTGGTCTTACCCATTCTACGCTCAAAGACGGTACCGTGGTTCTGGAATGTCTGTTGCAAAGCACATATAGCTACAACATGATTGTGGACATGGAATTGGAAAGCTCGGACGATATATTGGGTTATGTGGTTTACCGCAAGGATTGCGAAACCTGCGACTACAAGCCGGTTACCGACACCCTCAAAGCCCGTCATTTTGCCGAAAACATCGACACGGCGGGTACATATACCTATTATGTCAAATACTTCTCGACACGGGGTTGCTCCAGCAGTTCGAAAGACTTTGATGTGACGGCAACCGAGGTGATTGTTCCTAAAGGTAACGTCGCTCCTCCTTTGGAATTGCGTGCGTATGAGTCGAACGGAAATGCCGTTTTGACCTGGTCGGAAGAATGCCTCGGTATGGACGGTTTTGTAGGCTTCAACCTCTACCGCGATGGCAAACAGATAGGCGGGAAAAACTTCCTGAATGTGCGCTACACGGATTCGGAGGTGAAAATCGGCACGAAATATCAGTATATCCTGACCGCTTTCTTCGATGATTCGAGCGAGACTTCCGATACCACCGAAATCACGCTCACCGGCAAGGGTACTCCCCGCGAACCGGCTGCGTTTGATGTGGTGGGAGCCCTCAAAAAAGACGACAACACGGTGGATGTTACGGCCACGTGGGGTCTGCCTTATTTCGAAGAACCTATGGCCTATGGCTACTGCGGTTATCCTGCTTACGGAAACTCTCTCACGGGAACCTCGCAGATGTTCTGCATTGTCGGTTGGAATGAAGAGGATATGGATAAATTCGACGACGACCTCTATCTGGTGGGTGTCGAATTCGTGATGGCTTGTCCTTCTTCGGGTCTCAAGTCTATGAACACCATAGTTTATGTAAATGATGTTTTGGTTTACAACAAGCCTTACGAAGATCGTTTCCAATCCAAAGAGTGGGTTCGGGTTTATTTTGACAAAGTGTTCAAGATGAAACAAGAGGAGGAAATCGCGGTAGGTTATTCGGTTTCGTACGATCCCGCCGCGGTGAGTCAGGACGGAATCTTTTTCTGTGATATGGGACCGCGGGTTGTGGGTAAATCCGACCTGATTTCGGTTGACGGCCAAGAATACAATACTTTGTATATCTTGTCCCAAGGGCAGATTGATGCAAACATTTGCATCAATGCGTTGGTGGTTCGTTTGCGCGACCTCGAAGCCGCCGCTTCCGCTCCCGATCCGCAAGAGTATCTGATGCGCAAGACGGTGCGTATGGATATGAAGGCAGAGCTCGGCAAGGGTAAGAAATTTGCCGATGCGCCCAAAACCTCTTCCGAGGGCATCAAGTTCGTCGGCTTCAACTTCTATCGTGATGGCAAGAAACTCAACGATACCATCATGAGAGACTTCAGCTACGAAGAAAACGTGGCCAAGGGTGAATACGATTACGAAGTGGGTGCTGTCTACGAGGGTGCCGAAGAAATCAAGGCTTCCTTCTTTGCCGACTTCTCCACCGTGGATGCGGAGGAACTGGAACAGGCCTACGGCGTGAGCGTTTATCCCAATCCTGTTTCCGACAGGTTGAACATCAAGGGCGACTACGTTTCGTTCATGCTTGTGGATATGAACGGTCGTGTGCTGATGCGCGATGTACGCAACACGGAAAGCGTTTCGCTGGACGGTCTGAACAACGGCGTTTATTTCGTGATGATTACCTTGCCCAACGGCGACAAGCGTGCGGTAAAGGTTATCAAGCGGTAACGTTTTCCTGAAAAGGTTTTTTTGAAAAAGGCGCGACATGAAATGTCGCGCCTTTTTTGTATCTTCACACCCGTAAAAAGCTATCTCTTATGAAAAATTTTAAACTTTTTCTTTCGGTCGTTCTTCCGGTCTTTGTTCTGTGCGGCCTTTCTTATGCCGGCAACAAGAAGGACAATACCTACAACTACCGCTACGAGGTGCAGTGTTCGGCCGTGGCGCTCGACGGCGAATATGCCGTAGGGGTGTGGAGTTATTCCAAGAGCAAGAAATACGACCCTGTCATCGCGGGCAAGAACGCGGTGCACGGTGTTATTTTCAAGGGTATTGCGGGGCGGCAGGGCTGTCCTTCGCAGCAGGCTTTGGTTACCGACCCTTCGGTGCGCGAGACCAAGGCCGATTTCTTTAAGAAATTCTTTGCCGACGGCGGCGACTACACCAAATATGTGCTTTCGGTTTCGCCCACCGTCGACCGCGTGCGTATGAAAGGCGGCTGGAAGTTCCATTCCAATGTGCAGGTGGCCAAGGACCAGCTCCGCAAGGATTTGGAGGCGGCCGGCATCATCCGTGGCTTGAGTTCGGGATTTTAAGGTTTCGGGTTTTTAAAACATACGGAGAAGATGAAAGGGATATGTAAGGGCGCAGGCTTGTTTCTGTGCGGTCTGCTTTTGGTTTCGTGCAACAACACCCGTCACGGGGTGGTTTCCTATCAGACGCATCCCACCGAATGCATGGGCAGCGAACTGGACGGTTCCTATACCGTGCGCGCCTGGGGCTATGGCCGCTATGTGGGCGATGCCAAGGAACAGGCCAAGAAGAACGCGGTGCGGGATGCCGTTTTCAAGGGTATCGCGCGCGGGCAGGCAGGCTGCGAGCAAAGGCCGGTGCTTACCGAGGTGAACGCCTACGAGAAATACCGCGACTATTTCGACCGTTTTTTTGCCGATGGAGGCGAATATCTGCAATACATCAGCATGGAAGACCGTCGGCCCGGCTCGTGGCAGCATTTCCGTCAAAAGGGCGGCATCACCTGCTCGTTGGTGATTCGTGTGGAATACGCAAAACTTCGGGCGCACTTGCTCGAAGAAGGAATTTTAAAACAATAAGGCTATGAAGAAATATCTGATTTTATGGGCGACCCTTCTGTTCGCGGTTTCGGGCGCGATGGGGCAGCCGGCCAAGAAACCCACCCTGATGGTGGTGCCGAGCGATGCATGGTGCAACGAGAACGGCTATATGACCGAATACGACAATCAAGGCACTGCGGTGCTCATTCCCGACTATAAGAAAGCCTTTCAGTCCGACCCGCAGCTGGGTATGGTCATCGGAAAAATCAACACGTTGATGGCCGACCGCGGCTTTCCTCTCAAGAATCTGGAGACGGTGTTGCGTTCGGTGGAGCAGCAACAGGCCGAGAACAATCTGATTACCGGCAAGACTTCGGGCGCTTTTCTGGCCGAAAGTCCGCTCGACAGGCTCCGCAATGTGGCCAAGGCCGACATCATCCTGCAACTTACGTGGACGGTGAACCAGAACGGCCCCAAATCCTACATATCCTATAATCTGCAAGGGTTGGACGCCTATACGGACAAGCAGATCGCCGGTGCGCAGGGCAACGGCGCCCCTTCGCTCACCGCCGACGTGCCGGTGTTGCTCGAAGAAGCCGTTTTGGCCAATATGGACAATTTCGCCGCCCGTCTGCAAAGCTATTTCGATGATCTGTTCGCCAACGGGCGCGAGGTGGTGGTTTCGGTGCGGGTGCTCGACAACGGTTCGGGCCTCGACCTGGACAAAGACTACAACGGCTATGCTTTGAGCGAGATTATCGACGAATGGATGTACAACAACACCGTCGAACATCGTTTTTCGAAGCTGGGCGGAAGCGAGAACTATATTTCCTACGAGCAGGTGCGCATTCCTTTGCTCAACAGCCGGGGCATGTCTATGGACACCGAGGCTTTCGTGCGCGAACTGCGGCGTTTCCTGATGGGCGAACCCTATCGCATCGACTCGCGTGTCCTTACACAAGGATTGGGTTCGGCCATGCTTCTTTTGGGAGAGAAATAATTTTACGACGCGAAAAAAAACAATACGGTCATGAAAAGGTTTTTCACATATATCGCCGTGACGGCGGTCCTCCTGTCGGCGGGACGCGCGTATGCGCAGAATGCTTCCGGCAACGAGCTCATCGGGCAGGGCATCACGCTCGGGGTCATCATTCCTGAACAAACCGATCCGTTCCCTGCGGGAGCGGAGTCTTATCTCACCAACAAACTCATTCAGGTGGCCGTTACCAACGGCATCGCGGCGGGCAAGGAATTCTCGCGGTTCTTTATCGCCGCCAATATCGCTATGGCTACCAAAGACTTTGTGGTGGGGCCTCCTTCGCAGATTTCGCAGAATATAGAGATGACCCTATATATCGCGGACTATTTCGACCAAAAGATTTTCGCTTCCACAATGGTGAACGCCGTGGGTGTGGGCACCAACGAAACCAAGAGTTTCATCAATGCCCTGCACAATATGCCCGTCAATTCGGAGCCCTTGCAGGAATTTGTCAACAAAGGCAAGACCAAGATTCTGGAGTACTACCGTCAGCAGGGCGACCGCATCATTCAACAGGCTCGGGTCTTGGCCGCCCAGCATCGCTACGACGAGGCTTTGTTTCACCTCACGGCCATTCCCGATGCGGCGGGCGAGGTGTACGACCGCGCTCTGCAAGCCACCTTGCAGATTTTTCAGCAATACACCGACTATATGTGCGACGTGAATCTGGCCAAGGCGCGTTCGGCTTGGGCGGCGCAACAGAATTCCACCGGCGCCGCCGATGCGGGGCAGTATCTGGCTTTGATTTATCCCGATGCCAAATGCTACGGCGAGGCGATGGGTCTTTACAACGAAATCAAGGGTAAGGTGCTCGACGATTGGAAGTTTGAGATGAAGAAATGGCAGGATGGGGTAGATCTTGAAAAACAACGTATTGCCGCCGCCCGCGACGTGGGTATGGCCTTTGGTGCCGGACAACAGCCCAACACCTTCATGAATTGGCTCCGATAATGAGGAGATTGGCGGTTGTTTCGGGTTTGATTCTGTTTGGTTTCGTCTTTGCGTTCGGCGGGTATCCGGCTCCGGAGCTGCCCGCCGTGCGCGAATTCGTTCTCGGTGACGGGATGCCGGCCTATCTGTGGACGGCGAAGTATCCCGAAGGCGACACTTCTTCTGTCTTCCGTCTGCGCGACGCCCAGGAACTGGCGGTGGATCTGGATACACGGCGCATTCGGCTCGCGACGGAGAAAGAAAGCGTTTTTGGCCTGTATCTCTATGAGAGAAACGGCAGATACGGCCTGAGGACGGAGAACGAAGTGAGCGTGGTCGCCCCCGATTTCGACGAAATCCGGGTGGTGTTCCAATATGTGGGGACAAAAGGGGAATGGATGCTCTTTCCTGTGTTCATGGTGCGTCTGGACAGGCAATACGCGTTTGTGAATGCCGACGGTTCGTTTGTGACGCGCTATGTTTCTTCGCCCGAACAACTGTCGGAGGCGATGTTGCTCACCCCTTCCGACCGCTTCGATCTGTATCAGAAAATACCTTTTGAGTATTGGGGTTATTGAGATTTTTGCGATGAAGAGGCTTGTATATATTTTTTGTCTTGCCGTGGTGGGCATGGGGTTGCGGGCGCAGACCCCGCAGGCTCCGCAGACGATAGAGAAAGAATATGCCCGCAGTTCGCTCTACACGCTCCTGGTGTCGCATCCGCAGGCAAAATACGCCTCGCAGATAGATTATGTCTATCTCTCCCTGCCCTCTCCCGACAAATACGAAAACCACGATTTACGGGTGAAGCGTGTGACGGACACCTCCACCGACATGGCTTCTTCCGAAGCGATCTTGCGGTTTTTGGAAACCAATCACGTGGGGCGCCGCATGGTGGCCAAGTGGTTCGACCGCAATCCCGAAACGGGCGCTTTCGATGTGGATTTGGTGGCCGAGAGGGGCAACTACAACGCCTCCATGCTCGATGTGGAGCTGGCGCAACATTCCAAACGGGGGCTGGCCATGCTTTCGGATATGGGCGAGCAGCTTATCGGAAAAACCTTTGTGGTGGTGCACGATATCGTGTATGTGGACAAGGAGGCCCAGGCGCAGATGGCCGCCTCCATTCTGCGCGGTATCGCACAGGTGGCTTTTGCCGCCGCGCTTATTTCCGAGGCTTCATCAACCTATTCCGAATCCAATACGGATACTCATGCCGAAACCGCGGCGGCTTCCGCTATCGCGGGCGCGGCGGCCGTGGGGTCCCTCATCGCCGACAATCTCACCGGCTTTACGGTAAAGGTGCATACCCATCTCTATCAACTGGAATGGGACGACACCATCGCCGACGATTTCTATTCCCGTTATTGGATAGACACCAACACGCCCGAAACCGAGCGTTTGCGGCGCAAACGTCTGTTTGAGGATTCCGACGATTTCCATGTGCGTTATGTGGGGAGCTATCAGGAAAAGAGCGCCAAGATTGAGTTCAAAGGCGTGGAGTCGAACGAGGAAATTATCCGCAAGGTGTGTGCGCGGGCTATGGACAGGGCCATTGTCGGGTTACAGAAAAAATACGAGGTATTTAAGGTAAAGACGCCTGTTTACAGTGTGGAGAACCGCACGCTTACGGCGCAGATAGGTATGAAGGAGGGTGTGGCGGCTTCTTCGAAATTCGAGGTGTTGCTGGCCGTGGAGAAGGACGACCGTACGGTCTACCGCCGTGTGGCGCAGGCCAAGCCGATAAAGAAGGAAATTTGGGACAATCGTTTTATGGCGTTCGAGGAGCAGGCCAAGGGCAGTACGATTACCGCCACCACTTTCAAGATAAAAGGGGCGGGCGAAGTGTATCCCGGTATGCTTCTGCGACAGATAAAGTAAGATAGGCAATGCAAGGATTGACATCTGAACAGGTTGAGCAGAGCCGTGCCGAGCACGGGAGCAATATCCTCACCCCTCCCGCGCGTACTCCGGCATGGAAGTTGTTTTTGGAGAAATTCCGCGACCCTATCATCCGCATTCTCCTTGTGGCGCTGGCGCTTTCGTTCGGCGTGTCGTGCTTTCAGTATTTCTCGGGTGCCGAAGGGGGGGGCGTGTTCTTTGAACCGATAGGCATCTTTGTGGCCGTGTTGCTTTCTACGGGCGTGGGCTTTTATTTCGAGCACCGGGCCAATCGCAAGTTCGATATTCTCAATCAGGTAAATGATGAGGTGCAGGTAAAGGTAATCCGTTCGGGCCGTGTGCAGGAAATTTTCCGCAAGGACGTGGTGGTGGGCGATGTGGTGATGCTCGAAGCCGGCAACGAGATTCCCGCCGACGGACTGCTGTTGGACTCCCTCTCCTTGCGCGTCAACGAATCGATGCTTACCGGCGAGCCTATCGTGGATAAATCGCACAAGGCGGAATATTTCGACAAGGAGGCCACCTATCCCACCGACAGGGTGTTGCGCGGCTCCACCGTGATGGAGGGCAGGGGCGTGATGCGGGTGGAGGCCGTGGGCGACACCACCGAATACGGCAAGGTGTATACCGGTTCGCAGATCGAGAACAACATTCAGACGCCGCTCAACCTGCAACTCGAGAAACTGAGCGGGCTCATCACCAAGATAAGCTATTGGGTGGCGGGTATCATCCTTGTGGGGCGTATGGCGATGCTTTTGCTCTCGCCCGATGGATTCCGTTACGAAACGTGGTGGCAGTTCGGTGCCGAACTCCTCAATACGCTTATGATAGCCGTCACCGTCATCGTGGTCACCGTGCCCGAGGGTCTGCCCATGAGCGTGGTGCTTTCGTTGGCTCTGAGCATGAAACGGATGCTCGAAGACCGCAATTTGGTGCGCAAGATGCACGCTTGCGAAACGATGGGTGCCTGCACGGTCATCTGCACCGACAAGACGGGAACGCTCACGCAGAATCAGATGCGGGTGAGCGAGGTGTGTTTTTATGGCGACGACGCGATGGTCAAGGAAAGCATCGCCGCCAACACCACGGCATTTTTGGATTGTACGGACGCGCTCAAACCCAAGGTTATCGGCAATCCCACCGAGGGGGCGTTGTTGCTGTGGTTGCGCGAGAAGGGCGAGGATTACGAGGCGCTGCGGGGCGGGGTGGTGATAGAGGAGCAGTTGCCTTTCTCCACCGAGCGCAAATATATGGCCACCGTGGTGCGTTCCGCCTTGTTTCCCGGCAAGCGGATGCTTTATGTGAAAGGGGCGCCCGAAATCGTGGCGGGGCTTTGCGGCGAATTCGGTGATGCGCAACGTTCCGAACTCGAAGCCCGCCTGCTTTCCTATCAGAACCGCGCCATGCGCACGTTGGGTTTCGCCGTGGCCGAGATTGCCGAGGGTTCTTGTTTCGAAAACGGAAAGCTTAAACCGGGTCTTCCGCTGCGTTTCATAGGTTTTGCGGCCATTTCCGACCCTGTGCGTCAGGATGTGCCCGATGCCATTCTGCGCTGTCTGCAAGCGGGAATCGATGTAAAGGTGGTGACGGGCGATACCACGGCCACCGCTACCGAAATCGCCCGTCAGGTGCATCTGTGGAAGCCCGGATACGGCGACAGGAACCGCATCACGGGCCCCGAATTCGCCGCCCTCTCCGATGCGGAGTTACAGGAACGTGTGGGCGATTTGAAGATTATTTCGCGGGCGCGTCCGTTGGATAAGGAACGTTTGGTAAAGGCCTTGCAGAAAAACGGCGAGGTGGTGGCGGTGACCGGCGACGGCACCAACGACGCGCCCGCCCTCAACGCCGCCCAAGTGGGTCTTTCGATGGGCGACGGCACTTCGGTGGCCAAGGAGGCGAGCGACATCACCATTCTCGACAACGCTTTCGGCAGCATTGTGTCGGCGGTGATGTGGGGGCGGTCGCTCTATCAGAACGTGCAGAGGTTCATTCTCTTTCAGCTCACGGTAAACGTGGTGGCCTGTCTGATTGTGATGCTGGGCGCGCTGATGGATGCCGAACAGCCTCTCACGGTGACGCAGATGCTTTGGGTCAATCTCATCATGGATACCTTCGCGGCTATGGCCTTGGCATCGCTTCCGCCCAATCCCGACGTGATGAAAGACAAACCCCGCGACATCCACGCGCATATCCTTGTCAAACCCATGCGGCGGCAGATTATCGGGGTGGGGTGCGTGTTCTTTGTGGTGCTCTTCGGGTTGATGCAGTATTTTAAATTCGAGGATATCACATCGTTGCGCGAATTTTCGTTCGGAACCTTTTTCCGCGACTTTTTCCGTTTCGAGGGGCTTCATCCCGAAAGGGAGGGCATTTCGCCCGTGGAGCGTTCCCTATTCTTTACGTTTTTCGTGATGTTGCAGTTCTGGAATATGTTCAACGCCAAGGCGTTTTTGAGCAAGCGTTCGGCTTTTTACAGGCTTTTCGGCAGTTCCGACGGCTTTCTGCCCGTGCTGTTGCTTATTTTGGCGGGGCAGCTGTTGATTGTGCATTTCGGTGGCGAAATGTTCAACGTCGTGCGTCTGGGCTGGGAAAACTGGCTCATCATCATCGCCTCCACCTCCCTCGTCCTCTGGCTCGGCGAACTCCTCCGCCTCTTCCTCCCCCGCCGCTGAATC